>JAEOSZ010000110.1 GCA_016840095.1 Candidatus Heimdallarchaeota archaeon | reverse complement strand
ATTGAAGGAGGTATTGCAACTGGTGGAGAAACTTATGATGGAGACGGTGATGCAATCATACAAGATCCTCAATTACAGCGTGATTCTAAGGATTATGTCGAAGGCTGGGGTGTGATTAGTGTTGAAGCTGCCATTCAAGCAGTTACTGAATGGTTTACTGTTGGTACTCCTGAACAAATGACTCTTTCTGGACGACAATATGGTACTCATACAGCTATTAGGAAAGTCAATTTAGAAGCAGGTAAAATCTACCAAATGTATGGAGATTTCAATATTGCAGGTTTTACTGATGCTGATTTATTTATCATGGATTCAGATCCTACTATGTATGGTGATCCAGTCATTCTAGCTAAATGTATCCTAGGAGTGGTAGCTGATGAATCAACTATCTTTAGTGTTCCTCTTGATGATACCTATTATCTAGTTGTCAAATGGGTAGATGGTGTCTATGATGGAACAGTTAGTGTAGAAATAGATGAAATTGTTACTTTGACTTCTCATTCAGATGGAGATACAATGTTCTCAGATACCATACTCAACTTCTATGTCGATGATACTAACCTTGCGTCATTAGAATATCAAATAGATAGTGGAGGATTTCAACCATTCAATTTCCCTTATAACATTATCATGCCAGGTCCAAATGGTCCTCATTCAATCGCAATTCGAGTACAACATACTTTAGGAAAAATAGCTCAGATATCGTTTAATTTTACCGTAGACGATACTTCTAAACCTACTCGAACAGATTTCTCGATTGCAGGAATACTCATTGCAACAGTAGTATCACTAAGTTACATACTAGTTAGGAAGAGGAAAACGTAATCCAATTCCTTCTCTCTTTTTCTCAAGTTTAGCAAAAAAATTTGATGCTGTGAATCTTACCACACAAAAATAATTTTACGTGGTAAGAAATTCTAGCTTTACATTTTTTTTCATTCACTCTCCTACCCTACTTTAACATACTTTTAATGTGATTTAGACCATGAATTCCCGATAGTTTTTTATAGTTTTACGATAACTACCTTCGATTCATGATGAGAAAAAGACACTTTGTAATGGTTTGTATTATTTTATTAGGAGTTCTATTTCTTAGCACGTTTAACACGATAGCTTTACGAGGAAAGGTATCTGGGAAAATAATAAATCCAGGAGATGTTACAATAGACACTGTTTTAACAAAAGCTGATTTAGAATGGGTAGCTTGTGATCATGATCGGAATTTAGCAATTCCTTTCACTCCTCAATCCAGAGGAGGATATACTTATGATCAGAATGATACTCATTTGCACGTTAAAGAAACAACCGACACTTACCAAATGTATGTAGGGTGGTATTCTAGCTTTTCATCAATTAATGGTAGTTTCACTTTGCAATTTGAAGGAAAAGCTAAATCTGAAAATCAAGAAGCTACTAGATTGGCATTAATTATCTATGATAATGATACCAAGGCACATGTTGATGACAGAGGATATATTGGTAGTGGTACTGGTTTAGCTGAAACAGATTTTATTCCATTTGAGACAGAATTTAGTTATCCAGGAGTAACAGACTTCATACTATTCTTTGAGTATAGTGATGGTTTTACACAATATCATAATCAAGAATTTTGGGTAAGAAATCTACTCATCAGTTTTGGTGAAGAAGATTTAGATCCTCCAGTTATTACACCATGTGAAGATTTAGAATATGTAGTAGGTTCCGCAAACAACTACATTAGCTGGATTCTGGAGGATGACAATCCTGGTTTTTACGAACTCTATAGAGATGGAACACAGTTGACTGGTTCTCCAGCATGGGCAGATGGTCAGAACCTCTCTTTCAATGTTGATCTGCTTCCAGTAGGAGTATACAACTATACAATTGTAGCAATAGATGTTTATGAAAACAGGGCTTCAAGTACAATCTGGGTTACAGTGGTTGAACCAGAAAAGACTAGTTTTGGCTTGATATCATTAGGTGCAATTCTTGTTATACCAATAATGTTGAAAAGTAAAAGAATGAAGAAAAGATTCTGAATTTACTGAATCAACTCCTCTTTTTTGATTTTTCGCAAAAAGAACAATCAAAGTGAATCTGACCACATAGAAATTTACATCCTTCAATTATTGTCCATTTTTCGTAGCTCGCCAGAATTTGCTTCCAAGATCATTACCATATCGACTCTCAAAAATATTTAGTATAAAGTTAGCAAATGGATTATCAATCTCTATGAATAAATCTCTTATTTCCCTATACTTCCCGTATCTTTTTTCTATTTCCATTTCCTCTTCAATTATGAAATTATACAGTATTTCTGCTAGTTCGAGAAACTTATTTTTTTGAATAAAACTCGTTAGAATTTTCCCCATACTTCTCTTAACAGAATCTTCAACTTTAGAGAGTTTTTCCAATCTCCTCCTCAGATCAAGATATAATCGCTCTTGATCTCTTTTATAATTACTAAGTTTTTCTAAAGCATGTTTATCTCTAAGTTTCTCCAATGATTCTTCTGCTTTAAATCGTAAATCATAATCATAATCATGCATTGCGATTCTAAGTAAGGAATCAATCGATTTTTTATCCTCATATTCTCCTAAAACTTCAATTACTTTCTCTTTTATTACTCGATTTTTTTCGTTTAATACTGTGATTAGAGATTCAGTAACTCTAGAATCTTTGAAACCTTCCAATGATTTTATGGTTTGTAACCTAACTCTTTCGTTTCTATTATTATCTCTTAAAATAGTTAACAAAGGTTCAATAGCTCTAGAATCTAGTAGTTGTCCTAAAACTTCAATTACTGCACTTATTGCGTATTGACTTTCTACTTCTAATCTTTTTAGCAAAGGTTCTACAGCTTTAGAGTCTCCTAGTTTCCCTAAAGCTAATACTGCAGCTTCTCTTACACTTGTTTTTTCATCTTCTAAAATTGCAATTAGAGGTTCTAATGCTTTAGAGTCTTGTAATAATCCTAACACATAAGCTGCACTTTCTCTCTTAGCATAGTCCTCATCGTTCAGTGCATCTATAAGAGGTTTCATAGCTTCCAGATCGTAATGATTACCCAGAGATTTAACATCACGATATTCCAAAGCATAGATAGTATGCTCCCTTATCATAGCACTCTCCATCATATTCATTATCAGTGCTTCTATCGCCTTTTTACTTCCTATATTTGCCAAAGCTTCTATGCAGGTAGATCTCAAAGCACTACCTCCATTTTTCATTGCCTGTATTAATGGTTCTATAGCATTGGAATCCTCATAGTATCCCAGAGTTTGAGCTGCAAATTCTGTGACACTAGGAAGCCTGTCATTCAAGGCAAAAATCAGTGCTTGCAAAGATTGAGTATCCTTGAATTTTCCTAGCTCTCTTGCAGCATCTTGTCTCATCCATTTATCTCCTTCCTTCAAAGATTCAATCAATAATTTTGGATTATCTCTGATTTTCTTTAATTTAGATCTTCTTTTTTTTGATTTTTTCACTGCTTCTTTCCAAGAATTTGAATCACCAGAAGTCTTTCTTTCCATTGCTTCTTCAGAGATGCTTCTTTGATCTATTGAATGCAAGGAGTGCATAGGAAGAAACATTCTTTTCACTATTTATAACTTTTAGCCAGCTAATAGGAGTATATAAACCCCACAAAAATTAATTGACGCAAGCTGCAGTTTAGCTGCAACTTTTCTAGTAAGTGACTTAAATACAAAGCTCAGCTGTAAAATTAGACATGGCTTAAAGGAGTCCACAAACATGAGCGTCGTGGCAAAACAGAGATTTGAGGAAAAAGGTGCTCTTGGCACCTATCTCTCTCCTCAAGATTTACAACAAATTTTAGCACCTGGCTTACGCAAAGCAAGTATAGTCAAGAGCTACTTTGTAAAACCTGAAGAAGATCGCACGAATAGGATTTTGGATTTCACTGATCTACTTGCTAACATTTTCAAGGAACATTATCCGGTTAATCTTGTTAATGAAGTTATCATGCAATTCCAGAAGCTATTACCTGACTTTCTTGAAGATTATAGTACTGAACGCTACTTTACTAAGAATATCGTTGCTAACCACTTTTTAGCATTGTTAGATTATCGTCTAACTTTAGTGGGTAACAAGTTATCACCTAACCACATAGAAAACGTTCGAGATCTTTTAGGGTTAAAGAAGGGTAAAACATTCAGTTACTTCTCAATGAAGAAAACACAATCTGAGCTATTTGCTTCAGGTTATATTCAGCGCAAGAAGAATAATATTTTTAGCCCTATGCTTAAGAACAGAGTTTCTCAGCTGATCAACGAGATTATGCAATTCTCTCCTGAGAATGAAGGCACATTGGAGTTTGTTCAGAGGAAAGCTTTTGATCTTATAGACGATAGGATTATTCCTAAGATAGATATAGAGATTGCTGCTTTGGTAATGGTTTCAAGTCTTCTTCTTTTCTACATCTCGGATAGAGGGATGATACATGCTTACTGGGTTTTCTTAGAAAACAAGTACAAGGTAGATTTGGTCTTACTTAAAAGAAAGATCTACAGGTATCGTTCTTTACTAAAGAAGAAGAATATGAACAATGAATTAGGTTTGGGTTATTTTATGGAAAAGAGGAGTATAGATCATGGCAGTACCTCCATTCATTCTGGATATCTATGAAGCGTTCGTCGGAATATTCACTGGTGCGGCAAGAATAACCGTTCTTGCTCTACTAGCCCTTTTTGTGGCAAAGTTCATCTTTGACATACTAACAGACTGGCTATTCAAAGGATTAAAGAAATATCTTAACATTATCTTTTTCCCCGGAAGCTGGTTTCACATGCTTTGGCATTCACTAGCTATCAGAGTGCTAGGGTATGATATCAAGGTTAGTTTCCACATGAGTATGACGTTGAGAGATGTGTCGAGTCAGAGTCTCTCAGGAGATCTGAAAAATGTGTGGCATGCATTATTGATCGGAATCGCTCCGCTAATGAATATAGGTATTGTTGTTCTACTTATTCACTTTCATCAAGATTTTAGAAACTTCTTTGACTGGATAAATTTTCCAGTTGGTAAATGGTTGATAATCTATCTCATAATCTGTTTCTGCTTCTTTGCTTTGCCAGATTTTGCAGATTTGCTCCTTCCTTTTACTACTGCAACAGCTAAGCATGCTGAACTTATCTTCCTATTCTTGATTGGTTCTTTCAGCTTTATCGTTGCCATCGGTGTGTGGGGTTATTTCATCCCTTTGATCAACTACATACTCTTCTGTGTTGTTCTCATTTATTTAGCGGAAAAAGAAGTTTTCAATCGGAAAGCGAAACCTATCAAGAAAGGCTTTGAACCTGTTAAGAAAGAGGTAACCCAAGAGAGTAGTTTTGAGCTATGAGAGCCAAAAACTTTTATCTTAATACTATTCATTTTTCTTACATCATTTACTGGTAGTGGTTCAATGAAGTTACCTTATACTTTCGAATCTTCTGTTACTTCTTCCAATAGAATTACTATTCCCACGATGCTTACTTACATTGAAACAGGTGACAGAATAGAAGGTTATGTTCAACTTATAGATGATGATGCCACTTATCCTTTTGACAAGAAACTCTCTTCTTCTCGACACATTACTATCGGTCACATCAAATCCTTTCTCCCCGATAAGAAACTCCCTCCTAGAGTTAGAATAACTATTCAAAAGATTCATAAATCCATTTCTGAAGACCTCGAATTCAATCTTGTTAGTTATCGAGATGTTCAAGGTAACATTACCATGAATTATTCAACTATGAAACCTCAAAACTCCGAACAACTTCAATTGGATAATTTTACTCAAGACTTTTTCACTGCATATTACACTGATATTGGCTCAGAATTCAATCAGTTTTTGGAACCATTTTATATTGATGAAACCAAGAAGTGGATCACTCCTATTGTTCTTCCGCTAATAGATGAGTATGGTGCAAAAATTCCTGTTCTTCTATTCTTGATTCTTTCTCAAAACTATTATCAGAATTATAATGATACTCTCTCTAAAACAGAGGTTCTTATTCAGAGATTAACTGACTGGATATTCGAATTAGATGACTTCAATATGGAAACATTATCCAGAATATCTTCACAACTTCAAGAAATCATTGAGCATAACAAAGAACCCAAATATATGGATATGAAAGCCATTCTCTCTTTACCTGACCTTCAAAGAGAAATAGTTCTTGTTGCATTAAAAGAACATAGAAATGGTGGGATTACTCTTGATACTTTAGTTTTACAGACTAGAGAAACTAAACAAGAAGTTTCTGCTCAAATTGATGAACTAGTTCGGGAAGGAATTTTGAGAAGATTTGAAGAGGAAAATACAGTAGTTATTGATACTCTCTGGATACTTTAACTAAGGAATAATTTCAGTTGTATTGTTGTATTCTGGATATTCTAAATCTGATTTTTGAACAATTCCCTTCTCAATTAGCTTTTCAACATCAGTTCTGATACTTTTCAGCTCTTTTATCAAGTGTTTAACAGTCTCACAAACCAAATCAAAGCCAGAATCTCCCCACAGTTTTGTTTTTTCTGCAAAAAGGCATCTTCCACCACAAAGATTGTAAACCTCGCATTCTAGACAGGTTTTCCCTACCCCTATAGCATTCTCTAGCTCATTTGAGGTATTTGTCTCTATATTTCCAACAATAAAATGCTCATATTCAGGAGGGAGAGGACAAAAAGTGATTTTTCCGTCTGTTCTGATAGCAAAACTCCTCAAACCTGCTTCACAAGGAAGATCTGTTGATCTATCGTTGAGTATGTGTCTGAAAATACCTAGGAAAGGGACTAATCCCTTGATTTCTCCATTTTTCAGATTTACATTCCAGTAACCAACTAATTTTAATATCCCTTGGTTATATCTCGCCATCCATCTTGTGAAATCTTTCCACCTAGTCTCTATTCCTTCGTCCCATTGCACATCTAATTGCCAATGAACATGGTCAAACGTGAGTTCCTCAGTTTCAATAAGATAAAGAACATCTTTGTAAATATCGGATGTTTCTGAAATTGCCATTCTAGCAATTAAGTCTCCAGCAAAACCTCTCGAACGTATATCTAGAATATTTGCTTGTAATTTATCATACGTTCCTTTCCCTCTATTAATATCAGTAGTTTCTCTATCTCCATCAATTGAAACCAAAATGGTTGAAAAACGGATTAAGTATTCAGTTGGTAGTTTGTTGAGGAGTAACCCATTAGTTTGGAGAGTATAATGTGTTGCATCAATCTTGTCCATTATCTCCATAATCCTATCCATCTCAAGAAGAGGTTCTCCCCCATAGAAGCAAATTGTAGGAGAAGGATCAGAAGAGAGAAATTCTATTAGTTTTTCAGTTTTCCAAACTGGTTTGAGAGGTAAATCTGGATGTGGTTCATTCATACAGTAACGACATCTGAGATTGCATTGAGTGCTAGTAATGATGAACCAATTCATGAGAAAATCTATGCTCCAAAAGATAGAAAATCCATTCTTTTAAAAAAATATAGATTTGAATGCAAAGAATAAAAGAAAGGAATTTATTTTCTGAATAAGAAAAAAGGAGAAGAAATAGTTTCAGAAATGTTTCTTCTTTCGATACAAATTACATACATATGCTAAACTAATTATTAGTAATGAGAATATAAAGGATAGTATTAGGTTCTTCGGGAATTCGGAGATAACAGGTGCTAGAGGGTTCGCAAAGGGATAAGGATCTTCACTTCCTGAAGTACCATCAAGAGTGTAGT
>JAEOSZ010000023.1 GCA_016840095.1 Candidatus Heimdallarchaeota archaeon | reverse complement strand
TATTTGTATTACTAAAAATAATTGAAGATGCTCTTGTAATATTCCTATCATAGACGTTGAAACCACACCCAAACAGTTGATTCAGCCAAAGTTCTGTTCCTTCTGTTTCTTGTAGAAATATTCCATCTGAAATACTGTTGTAAATACGATTATCCGCAAGTATGACTCCTAGTGACATATTGATTGCTATGCCAATTTGGTTGTCATAAAGATGATTATAAATTATGTCCGTAGATTCAGATAATCTGTCATAAATTCCTACATCAATACTTCCAGAAATTATGTTTGTATTTACTATACTGGATATACAGCCACTAGTGAATATTCCATATCCACAATCAATCATAGTATTATTGTGTAAAAATGCTTGATAAGCAGTTTCAGCTTCTATACCTATATCACATTCTATGAATGTGTTATTATGCATTTCATAATTATCTCCGGTAAATCGAACTCCTGTTAGACAACCGTTAATATGGTTGAAATTTACGAGATGTTCATCAGTATCTATGAATTCAATTCCGTAAGTAGCATTGAAAAAAGTATTCTCATATACCCTAACTGTGTCAGCAGTAACATTTTCAATAGAAAGAGCTGCATTGTCACCACCAAGTATGGTATTGTTGAAGAAGTCTACATGAAGACCCCAAGTATTGAGATACTTCATTCCTTCAGGAAGACCTCTAGCATCTATACGATAACCAGAGATTTGATAAGGATCACCAAGTGCGCCTGTTCCTCCGATAGAATATGTTCCAAGATCTGCTGAACCTTGAATTGTAAATGCAGGATCTGTTAGATCTAAAAGCTTAGGACGATTATCGATCTGAATTGGTGTAAAATCATCTTTCAATTGATCATCTTTTATACTTATTGAACTATTAAAGTAAAACACTGAAATTCCAAAAAACATTATAATCGTTAATGTTAGAAACTTCTTTCTTCTGTCCATAGTTAGAATATATGATTTTTTGATTTTTAAGTATTGCTCGAGTGCTAGTAAGACTAAATAATGAGTACGAGTATAATTCTACATGAAACACAGAGGAATAGCTATCACCTTGGTTATTATGCTAGTCTTCTGTCAATTTGCTATAGTATCTCAAACTTCTGTCAAATCTTGGAGTGAGTTTAGCAATTTCTACAGGTATAGCTATTACAAAGAAACGTCTATTTATGATTCATTAGGAAATGTAATTGATACTGCTATTATTGATGTAGATTATTTCTTCTATAATCTAACTACAATCAATGATACTCTTTTTTTCCGATCATCAGAAAGTAGTAAGATTCTAGCTTTTCTCAAATGTCAAGACTTTATTTGCTATAACATGTGTTTGTATGAAAAATTTGATTATGAACCAGTTACCGATACAGTTGCATTTGGATACGAATATAACCAAAATGAAAATCAGTTATTTATCGTAAATGCAAGGTCAGATCACTATGCAAACTACTTTGATTACAAAATACCTTTTGATATATTACAAGTTTTTCTAACCAATTATTTGTGGTTTGGTTTATTTGGAATTTTCCTGCCAATGACTTCGGTTAATTTTACCCTTAAAATGGATTACTCCACAATAGAGGATGGAAGTTTCACTGTTTTTGATTTTCTTTACGATACAGAATTTAAATATAGAAGAAACAGATATTCAGGTCATAATTTTAAAATTAGCTTCGAAGGGGGACAATACTTCGATTACCAAGCAGTCTTTGAAAATCACCAAATTGAATACAAATATTCTGAAAAGGGAGAATTGTATAGCTTTCAAGATAAAGGTAAATTATACTCAAATTTCAGTGATGAAGTAGTTTTGTTAAAAGAAATTACATGGAACATGTTCTTAGAGGAAGAGGGTTCAGAAGTATTCAAAACTAGAATTTCTCTAAATTCTTTATTTAGTAGTTTACTACTTATCGTATTGATTAGAATAAATAAAAAAGTGAGGGTATATTCTTCAGATTAAACTAGCCATTTATAGCTAATCACAATCGGGTCCACAGCACATCCAGAAGAATAGGATACTGAACAGAACATCCAAGAATCCTCCATCACCTCTCCTTCTGTGTCTTCTATCATCATAGCTATCTCTCTGACTATACTGTTGTTGATATTGAGGAGTTGTCGGACCACTCTGTTGAACAGGAGCTTGATATCGTACTGGAAGTTCTTGGCTCTTATATTCAACAATTACGTCTTCTAAGTCTGTACCGCAGTATTCACAGAACTTACCCTTAGCAGTATGTTTGCTTCCGCAATTTGGACAAAATATTTCACTCATACAATTCTTACTTGAACGTTCACATATATAAATTTAAAGAAATCGGGAGGAGAAAAAAGAAGAAAAAGATTATTTTCTCTTTCTAAAGTAAGGTATTAAAATCAAGAAGAAGGTTATTGATATCAACAAACCCCATAAACCAAGCATTTCGAATGAAAATTCTGGAATAAGAATATAAGGTCCAGAAAGTGGATATAAATCTTCAGAACCGGAATCACCATCAATAGGATATGTTCCAGAAACAAAGTCGTCCCAGTAGTTTCCTTCTTGTGTCACGCTGTTGTACCATGTATTGTTGCTTCCATCAGAGTCATATGCTTGAATATTCTCGTTATTATTATCTGTAAAGTTGTTCCAGTAAATTTGACTATGATGACTTCCATCAAAATATGCTCCTTCTTGAGAATTATTGTAGAAGTCATTAGCAACTACTCTAGTATAATTAGATGCTGAAATTCCAACTCCATTACTAAGTTGTTCGAAAGTATTTAAGTAAATCAAATTATCATATCCATCATCTAAAAATACTCCGTCACTTCCATCAAAGAATGAGCATGAAGTAACAGAACAGCTCTCTGCATTAATCATTTCAACTCCCACTTGAACATTATCAAAAGTACAGTCAGTTACATGCACTTCTTTACAATACCATAATGAAATTCCTATGTCTACATCCATTATATCTTGAAAATCAATGACCACAGAAGACCCATTCACAAGAATTATTTGTCCATAGTCATCTGATGGAATTGAACCTACTGCACTTTTTGAAAACAATAAAGGTTTATCATTTACTGTTGTTGTAGATACTGCAATGGTCAAGAGATCTTCAACAGAATCATCGTCAATTTCAAAACCATCTCCATACATTTGATTCCCTGATAGACTTGTATAAGGTGAGTATCTTGAGAAAATCCCTGCATCTCTATTGTTAAGATAATTATCAATTATATGGGTAACATAACAGTAGTACGTCGAAATACCTCTATGATTGTCAATCAAATTATTATCTACAATCCAAGATCCATTTGTATCCATTAGATAGATTGCTACTGAATTGCATTCATAAACAGTATTATTTTCTATTCTTGATGTTCCTCCAGCTACGTTATCAAGATAAATACCCCAATTATTAGATTTCAATGTACAATTCCTAATCTCAAAATGATGAGTAGTATCTACTATTCTCAAAGCATACAAATCTGATGTATCAATATCCAAATCTCTGATAATCCAGGGGGTTGATGAACCTCCATCTCCTGAAACTGCATAAGTTACAAAATCTCCATCACCATTAATAGTTATTCCATCTGGTGATGAAGCATTTATTACAAAATTCTCCCCTAAGTCTAAGCTTTCAGATTTTACTTGATTCACTGATAGCTGAGAAGAAAGGAAGAACAATGCAAATACAATCGAAAGTGTTAATATTTTCTCTTTTCTTCGCATAAAATCACTTCTAATACCTCTATAAATAGATTTTATCTTATAAAGCTTCTGTGATTTTAAGATGAAGAGAAAGGTTTTACTTTGGTTAAGTTTATGATTATTTGAAACCGATGGATAAAATTGCTTTCTTTAAAAGACTAAATAGAAAAATTTCAAGAATACCTGTTTATCTTAGTCAAGAACTTCCCGAAGGTGTATTAGAAAAACCACTCATACTTCATATACAGAGATATCCAGAACTAAGATGGAGAGATATCTACAAGTTTCTTATGCAAGGAGCTTGTGGGTGGTCTCATCTGAAAACAATTGGCAAATCTGATAGAGTTAAACAATTCTTATATGAAGAGTTTAACGATCTAGGAGAAGCTTTACCTAAAGAAGAGTTATTTGAACTGTTAAATTCAGAAACACAGCTTGTAAGATTAAACTTAAACGTTTGGAGAAATGAAATAGGAGATAATCCAGAACAAATTTGGGAGTTAATGTTAGCTTCACTAGATAAGATGCCAGATGATGTTAGTCTATTTCTTAATAGATGGATAGAACTAATCGAGTTTTATGAAAAAGGTATAATAAAAATTGATCAAAAAAGAAAACGTAAGTATGGTAGAATCTTCCATTGGTTGAATTTTGTACTTGAATTAATATCTGATTCTGAAAAGATTTCGGATATACCTCTTCTTCATCATTCTTCTGTATATAGAAAGAAATACAAGCCAAGTTATAGACTTGTGATAAAAGATGATCTTCTAAACTATCTAGAAAATAACTAGAAGAGAAAAGGTATAATTGCCTTTCTTTCTTCAGGATACTCTGGGAATGTTTCTTTGTACCAATTGTGATGTGACCTTGCTCGAGGTAGTAAATTCGCCAAAGTCCAAAATGCAAACAACAAACCAGCCCAATTCCAAACTGCTAAACCCCAACCTACCCAGATAAGAATTTCACCAAAGTAATTTGGACTTGAGATATATTTATACATTCCACCAAAAGGTATCTTGTAGCCTTTTTCTCCTGGTTTTCTTAGATTTCTAAGAACTAAATCTGCATGTCGGTTAATTATATATCCTCCAATGAAAAGGAGTACTCCTACAATAAACCTTGGATCATACAACCAGGATACAGAATAAGCTGTTGGATCACTGATATAAGCAAAATGGAAAATCCATCGGGCTTGGATATAAGTATTAGAAGCTTGGAAAAGTAATCCAAAGGTCATAATCAGTAAAGGCATTCTTTTATTTGTCCTTAAGAAGAATGGGAAAATTAAATCTCTCTGAACATAATGGAGCATCCAGATTACAAGAAATATGATTGGTAATAATTCTGCTTTAACATCACTTATAGCATATAGAACAAAAAAGATGATAATCGCTGGTGACTCCATTATTATCCATCCCCACTTCGAACTTATAGATGGTCCCCATCCTTTTCTAACATGTCGACCATAAGGAGCTGATATAAAGAACAATAACACGAATATACCTACAGAAATCACTGCAGATGCTATGAATAAGCCCCAATAAACCATCATCTCATCCATCACACAGAGGAATATTTTGCTTTCTTTAAAACCTTTCCCCTACTTGAAAGGCATGAGCAAAATTAAAAAGGGGTCAAGATATTATTCAGCGGAGAAGAATCATCGATTGAATCTGAGCTGTATTTGAATGGAAAATCTATCAGAAGAGAAAAATCTAGAACTTTTTTGGAATGTTCAATTTATTTATGAATTAGGTTTGGCAATGATGGAACTTGACTCCTTTGAAGTTGAATATTCTACTCAAAATGGTCTTAGATCTTTTACAGCCTTAGATATTCCCGATATAGAGAAGTTTAGCAAAAGAACAGCTTATTTTCAAACAATAGATGATCAACCTACCCTTTATTCAAAGTTAGTTTCTAAAAACATCACAAGATCACTTAATCAATATCTAACCCATTGGATTTATCCTTACAAAGGAAAATTTCATCCACAGATGATTAGAGCACTTTTGAACTATATGCAAATCAACTCAGGAGAGACTATTTTTGATCCATTTATTGGAAGTGGAACAAGTGCTCTAGAAGCCCAGTTACTTGGAATTAATTGCGTTGGAGTTGATATTTCTGAGGTTTGCTATCTTGTTTCAAGTGTAAAAACTAATTCATTCAATTTTGTTTCTCAACTCAAACTTCAGCTTGAGGATTTTATCAAGTTTCTATTAGAAAATAAAGATAATAACGTAGAATCTTTGATATCAGATAGAATTACGAAAATTGAAAAAGAGGAAATTAGAAATTTCTTCAGAGTAGCAGAATTAATAGCTCATAGTGACAAAAGCAGAAGAAGAAGGAAAGATTTTTCCAATTCCTTTCTGGTGAATGCTAATAAAATGCTGACATCCACTATTGATTATGCAAATTGTATTGAAGAAAATAATCTTTCCTTAGGGGAGGTTTCAATATTCAATAAAGACGCAAGAGAGTTAGAATTCCCAGAAAATTACTTTGATGGAATAATTACCTCTCCTCCTTATTCTATAGCTTTAAACTACGTTGAAAACGATAAACATGCATTGAAAACTTTAGGTCATAGTATCGAAAAGGTCAAGGATGATTTCATAGGTGTAAGAGGAAAAGGTGCCACAAAAATAGAATTGTATGACGAGGACATGAAGAGAGCTTATACTGAGATGGATCGAGTTCTCAAAGCTGGCAAATATTGTACAATAATTATTGGTAATGCTAGGATCGATAAAGAAGAAATACAAACAATCGAAAAAACAATAGAAATTTTCAAGGGGATGAATTACGAACTCGAAAAGAATATTGAAAAAATTATCTTTGGGCTTTACAACATCATGCAAAAAGAAAGCATACTAATTTTCAAGAAAAAAGGAACTACTTCTTAACCTTCTTGTAAGTATCTAAAAACAGCTCCACAAGTTCGTCAATTGTTATTCCTGGAAGATCTACTTCTTTAGTAACCTCAAACATTTCGAATTTCTTTCTTAGAATTTCTTTGTTAATTCTTGTACCAATTATATATTTTTGAAACTCTGGTAGAATCATAGGAGGAGAGATAGTAAAGTCTCCAGAAATGACTAAATCTGCAATCATATCTTTCTCAAAATGGATACCTAACTGAACTAATCCTCCTTGGAACTTTCTCTCTGAAAAGGCAAAATAAGTTCCTCTTAAAATCTTTTGTTGAATCATAGAATCTTTATCATAATCTACATAATTCAACCATTCATCTTGTTTATAGAGGATTCTTAATTCATTTATTTTTTCTTTCTCAATGTCTGTTAGTTTTCCTATTTCAAGCTTTGTTCCAATTTTCTCTTGGAAATATTCTATATACTTCTGAACAACTTCGTTTTTGGAAGGTGGTTTTTCAAGAAAATATGAAAAACTTCCCATACGTTCTTCTAATGACTGAGCTATCTTATCTCTAAATTTCTCATCGGGAACTTTCAGGATTTTTGCCATCTTAGCTGAAGGAAACTCAAAAATGAAATTACCAACAAGAACCCTAGAACCATTGTAAGTAACTGCTCCATTTCCACTTATTTTTTTACTTTCAGAAACTATATCATTAATTGGAGAATACTCAGCATCTATTCCAAAGAATCTATATGTTTTTACTACGGGTTCTAAGAAGTATTCATAGAATTCTTTCAGTTTGAAACTAAACAACTCTTTTTTGCAAATTATCTGATAAAAAACTTGATTTGAATCTAGATAAACAGATCCCCCTCCACACGATCTTCTAACTATTGGAAGTTTATGAGACTTAGCATATTCAGTTTCGACAGAATTTTCTATAGTCTGATGAAGGCCTACACAGACAAATGGTTTATTTGGCCAATTGATTAGCAATGTGTTCGGAGTATTATGTTCTTCTTGAACCAACGCTAAAGCATGATAGATTGCTTGAGTATCTATCCACTCTATCTCTCCTAAATCGATAAGTCTCCATTCAGCTTTCATTATTACACTCTCTTCTTTAGAAAAGAGAGTATAAGTGTTTCGTTTCTATGTATTAGTCCAATCAATTTCGTTTGTTAAGAAGAAGAGAACTTCACCTATATCAGAGAGATAAGCTAAACGTACAAATTCCAACTCTGATTGAACCCCTTCTATATCAATATTAGCATAGAAACTGATTGTTACTTCATATGTTAAATCCACACCAAAATTCAGGTATACTTCATCGATTGTATCATTGATAACTGGATAATTAGGTTCAGTATAATAAGAAGAATTCCATTCTGTAGGACTCCGCTTCCATGAAACAAATGTACCTGTGTCAGAACCAAACAAAGTAGCATAATTTTCTTTTGCTACACTGCTTGAAGAGGCATTAGCTATAGACATTTCTAGAATGAACACATGAACAAGTTTACTAAATCCACCATAATCATCGACTGTAACATTATCCATGAAGAGCTCTTCTGTCAGGATTAACTCTGTTAGATTATGTATGTTAGATAACTCTGTAAGACCAGAAACCTGATCCCAGTAATCAGGTGTACTTCCATTTATACTTGCTGTGTTATTAAGATAGATTGCACTTTGAGCATCACCATCAACTGTATTTATTATTATAGAATTCTGAAATTCATCTAATCCAGGTGGAGCAGTGCTAATAGTTATAAGAATCATAGGCAATCCTAATAAACAAAAGCCCAAAATTATTACAAACGAATTGAACATTTTGTTAGGCATAACTAAATAGTACCTTAAGGCTTTTTAAAACTTATCAAATAAAAAATGAAAAAATGTGTTTAAAGGAAATTACTTTCCTTTCTTGCGTTTATCATAGAAATGTAATGTTGGAAGTGCTATAGCAAAACAACCTAATGTTGCAATAACAAAATATGCACCTGGATTTAGAAAAATACTGATTTTACCAACAAAGTCTTTGGTCCATGTCTGGGCATCAGCAGAGAAAGCAAAAGTAATATCAGGTGTTCCTCCACTACCAAATCTGCTTCCTTCTCCAACTTGATAAGAGATGAATATTCTACCTTCATAAATCGATAAAGTTGGATCTTTTCTAAAGTATCCATCAGCTACATCTTTAACAACTGTATGATGAACGAGAGAACCTGCTTCATCAACATCCTCAAACCAAGCACCCCAGAGATAATATTCATCAAAAGTGATATTTTGTGCTGGGTTGAACTCATCAGTGAGTTTATCGTGAGCTGCTAAGAAGAAACCATCATTCCATCTAACCAAAGTTGGATTGAACTCATCTATTTTTACTTGAGGAGCATCAATTAACAATGTTGGACCTTCAATACCATTTCCTGTCGTTGTATAGGTTACCCTAACTTGATCTTGGAGTAGAGGTTCAGTAGAGGTTATGTAAACTCTATCAGTATATGTGTATAAATCAAAGTCAGAACCGAAAAAGTTGCCAGCTTGGGATTCCGATAAAATTGCATAACTTATAGGATCTATTTGCATAACTTGTGTTTTATCACCAGCTTGATTGAAACTATATGCCAAATAGAGATTTGTTCCTTTGTTAGTAACATCAAAACAATAGAAATTATCAAATGGTAGTGTTGTATTTCTTACAAACACAAAATCAGACCAAGTATCTCCATTATCTTCTGTTTCAGTAGCAACTATAGTCAAATTACCATCATTCGATTCTTCAGCAGCTGCAAAAAGATAGACTGTTTCTTCATATTTTGCCAGAGCTGTACGATTTAAATCTACAGTCACATTTTCATATACAAGTGACCACGGACTGATATATGTGTCGTCAACTTCTATAGTTTGAAATTCTGTTGGTGTCTGTTTAATGTGTCTCGAGTAAAGACCTCGATCATAAACGACTTCATTAGAAATGAGATCTCTTTCATAGACCAAAATATATTCACCTGCATTTGCTTCTGAGAGAAGTGGGAAATAATCCGCAAAAGTTTCTATAGCAAGTGTATAATTGGGAATTGATGAAAACACTAGAACAGACACTAAAACAACATAAACAGATTTCTTATTAATCTTCATCTATGAGACTCCTAATAATATTCTCTTGCGAATCATCGCTGAGATATATATAAATGTTGCCAACAGAAGATAAATTTTCTTTCAAAAATTAATTTTTTATCTCCAAAGTAGACCTAATATTTCTTAGTTCTTTCATGGCTTTTCCATTCGGGTCTTTTTCAGTTGTGGAGATATCAAATAATACTAAAAAATCATTATGTTTGAAGGCTATTGTCTCAAACACTCCTTTAAGCTTAAACTTCTCATTTTCCCATATTCCAGAGAAAAGATAAACTTCTTTATCTCTAAAATCATCTATCTTAAGATCTATAACTCTCATCAGGTCTCCAACATAATATTTGTGAACCAATCTAGACCTTAAATCAGAGAGATATTCAAGAGACAGAGAACTTTTTACATAAGGTTGCCAATAGATAAAAAACTGTCTACTTGGTTTATTCATAATGAACGGGAGAAATGAAGTATAATCAAGTCCTTTTATTAGATGTTCAATATAACCAGTAGGAAATGTAACAGAACCAATATAATCTATACTAGTTTTCTTCTGTTTATTTGATAAATCTAAAGCTATACTAATCATCAATAATATCAAATGCTGAGACACTCATATATATTACGACAAAATCATTCTAATTATCGTTCAGACCTTCAAGAACATTAATAAGTGCTTGAATCACTTTTCGAAAACTTTTAGAAAAACTATAATTTTACAGAAGACTTTTTTCTTGCAAAAGGATTCTTATATCGTTTAAGTAATAATGAATTGGTTACGACAGAAACAGAAGAAAGTGCCATTGCTAAACCTGCTAATTCTGCTGGCAAAAGAAAACCAATAGGAATTAAAATTCCTGCAGCAATTGGAATACCTAGAGTATTATAAATCAAGGCCCAAAACAAGCCCATTTTCACCTTTCTGATAGTTCTTTTGCTTAAATCAATAGCAGTAACAACATCTCTCAAATCATCTTTAACTAATACAATTTCTCCACTTTCTATCGCTACATCAGTTCCAGAACCTATAGCAATACCAACATCAGCTTTTGCTAGAGCAGGTGCATCATTTATTCCATCTCCTACAAATAGGACTTTGAGTTTTTGATCTTGATACTTCGAAACAATATCTACTTTTTCTTCAGGTAAAACTTCTGCATGAACTTCTTCAATTCCAACCTCTTTAGCAATTGCTTTAGCTGCTCTAATATTATCTCCACTTACCATTACAACCTTTAATCCCATATTTTGAAGTTGCTCAATTGCTTCTACGGAATTGGTTTTGATTGTATCAGATACTGCTATAAATCCGATTGTTATACTCTCTTGAATTAATAACATGACAGTTTTGCCTTCTTCTTCAAGTTTTTTCATTCTCTGATCTAATGTTTCCTCTATAGTTGCAGATAGAATCTTACTCAATTTTCTATTACCAAAAGCATATTGAACTCCGTCTATTTTTGCCTCTATACCTTTACCTGGATGAGCTTTGAAATTATCAATCATCTTGACTTCTAATCCTTCTTCCTCTGATTTATTCAAAATAGCTTTTGCAATCGAATGTTCAGAACCTTTTTCTAAAGAAGCAGCTATTCTAAGAATTCCTAGTTCATCATGCTCTTTTGTTCTAGAATCTATATCAGTAACCTTTGGAGAACCTTCGGTTATAGTGCCTGTCTTATCGAATAGCACTACATTTACATTTCTAGCAATCTCTAAAGCTTCTCCGCTTCGAATTAGTATCCCATTTTGAGCTCCTAAACCTGTTCCTACCATAATTGCTGTAGGAGTAGCAAGTCCTAGAGCACATGGACAAGATATCACTAAAACTGTGATTGCTAACAGAAATGAGTATAAGAAAGTAGAATTAATTCCTGCAGCAACTCCTCCATGAATTGTGTTGATATCAATAACATTGAACTGGAAAAGTAAAAACCAGATAGTAAAAGTAATTAGAGAGATAACAACTACAGTTGGAACAAACCAAGCAGAAATTCTATCAGCTAGTTTTTGAATTGGAATCTTACTAGTTTGAGCTTCATCAACCATAGTTATAATTCTATTTAATGTAGTATCTGCACCGACTCTTTTTGTTTCCATTTTGATGAAACCGTTTTCGATAATAGTTCCACCAATTAAATCATCATCAGCTTCCTTGAAAACAGAAACACTTTCTCCGGTTATCATACTTTCATTAACATATGATTGTCCTTCTATGATTCGTCCATCAACAGGAACATTATCTCCAGGTTTAACTAAACAAATGTCTCCAACAACTACGTCATCAGTTGCAATTTCTATTTCTTCTCCATCACGTATAACTAGAGCTCTATCAGGTCGAAGTTCTATCAATTTTTTAATCGCTTCCGATGTTCTTCCTTTTGCTATCTCTTCAAGATACTTACCTAAGAAAATAAACGTGAGAAGAATTGCAGAAGTTTCAAAGAATACTGAACCATGGTAAGCTGGTACATAGAAGGCATAGATTATTGAAAACAAGCTGTAGAAATAAGCAGCACTTGTTCCAAGAACGACTAGAACATCCATTGATGCACTTTTGTTAATTAAACTCTTCCAAGCTGCTTTGTAAAAAGGGTATGCAATAATAAATTGTATTGGTGTTGTGAGAATTAATTGTAAGAAATTAGAGAGAAGCATACCTGGGAAAATGTAAGTATTCATCAACCAGTTAGCAAAGTTAGGGAACCAAAGGTTAAATGGAATCATGTGTCCCATTGCAAAAACAAAAACTGGTAGTGCTAAAATTAAACTTGCTAGAAATCTCCATCGCATATCAATTAACTGTTTATTCTTCATGAAAGAAAGCTGATCAATCTCAAAAGAGGCTTTGTAACCTGCTTTTTCAATAGCTTTTAAAATCAGTTTTTCTTTAGCTATCGAAGGATCATAAATAAGTTGTGCATTGTGACTGACAAGATTAACAGCAGCTGAATCAACTCCTTCAACAGAAGAAATTGCCTTCTCTACTCGGGTTACACAAGCAGCACAGTGCATTCCTTCAACAGAGATCATCTTTTTTTCCAAATTTTCTTCCATGAGAGATTTCCCACTTTTTAGTAATTAGAGACTTTTAAAGAATATAAGTAGATTGTGATTTTCATGCAACAACTGCTTTGTATCCAGCATCTTCAATTGCTTTAATCATGACTTCAGGAGTAGTTTTGCCTGTTTTGAACTCAACTACAGCTGTATTCTTTTCTAAACTTACCTCTGCAGATTTTACTCCAGAAACTTCTTTCAGAGCTTTAGCTACTGACATTTGGCAATGACCACAAGTCATTCCTGTTACATTTAGAATTACTTTATCCATATTTATCACTTGAATCTCTGTTTTCAGTTTATAATAACTATCGGTTTTACAAAAAAAAAAAAAAAATTGGTGAATGCTTACTCTTAAATCTACATGTAAAGAATTCCAGTTGAGGATATTTTTTATGACTGACACATTAAAAGTCGCAGCTGCTCAAGTAGCTCCAATTTATCTAGATAAAGAAAAAACAGTTCAGAAAGCCAAAGAAATTATTCATGAGGCAGGAAATAATGGAGCAAAGCTGATAGTTTTTCCAGAAGCTTTTATTCCAGGATATCCAGATTGGGTATGGGTTGTTCCAAATTACAAATCAGCACAACTTAATGAATATTATACTAAATTAATTGAAAATGCTATCACAATTCCTGATAAATATACAAAACAATTATGTGATGCTGCAAAAGAAGCAGATATTCATGTAATTATGGGCTTAAATGAGCGAAATAGTGAAGCAAGTAATAGTAGTCTCTATAATACTTTGATTTTTATCGATAATAAAGGAGAAATATTGGGAAAACATAGGAAGTTAATAGCTACTGGAGGAGAAAGATTGGTTTGGGCACCAGGTGATGGAAGTACCTTAGAAGTCTTCAATACAGCTATTGGTAAACTGGGTGGATTAATCTGCTGGGAAAACTATATGCCTTTAGCAAGAACAGCCATGTATTCAGAAGGTATTCAAATACTTGCTACTCCAACTTGGGATAAGAGTTCAAATTGGATTTCAAGTATGCAGCACATTGCTCGAGAAGGGGGATTGTTTTTGATTAACTGTTGTATGCCATTGAAGATGGATGATATTCCTGATAATTTGGAACTCAAGAAAGAATACCCAACAGAACGAGAATGGATCAATATAGGAAACAGCTGTATTATAAATCCAAAAGGAGAGATAATAGCTGGTCCTGTCAAAGGGAAGGAAGAAATCATTTACGCTGATATTGATTTAAAGCAAATAAGTTCATCAAAGAGATTGTTTGATGTAGCGGGTCACTATGCTAGACCTGATGTATTCAAATTTGCTGTAAATAGGAAACCTAATAGAAATGTAGAAAAGATCGATTAAATCAATTCTTCTATATTTTCAATGAAAAAATCTTAGTAAGTTTTACAGGATCACTTCTATTTTCCTCTATAACAACATGATCAATCTGCTTTTTCATAGTAGCTAGAGTCTCATTAATGTTAACTGTCTTCAATTTTTCAATTAATGGTTTTTCATCACTGATAATCTCTCTCCAAGATTTTAATCTAGAACTTAGTAATGATTGTTCATTCTTTACTTTGATTGATAATTCTTCATAATTCTCTATTTCTGCTAAAGTTAACGCTTTTTCGAGATAATTTTGTGCTTTTTGAATTTCCACATTTACCGAAGCAAGTTTCGATTGTAATAGATAAATTTCAATTAAAAGATTGATTAGTTGTTTATCTTTTGCCAGTTCAATCAGTTGCTTTAAGTATTTGTTGAGTTTATTACCTAAAGCTTCATCTCCTGAGATTTGAAATTCAGTTAAGTAAAAATTGCACAAAGAGAACAAGCTTTGGATTTTTAATGCAAATTCTATTCCTTCTTCCTCTAATAACTTCTCTAGAAGTATTTCCCCTTTTCCCTTGTCTCTCGTCTCCGATTTCTTCATATAGATTTGAGCTTCACAATATAGATATCTATGTCTACTAAAATCTATTTTTTCTTCAGCAATAGCTTGTTTAAAGACTTCTAAGTACTTCTCTGCTTCTGTAAGTTCATTTTTGTCTAGAAATATTTCGATAAGATCAACTAGGATATGAGCTTTATGAAATTGACTCTTGAAATAGGAAAAATAGTCAACACTTCTCAATCTGAATTCTAGTGCTTTCTCTATATCACCTAATCTCCTATATACCTCACCTAAACGGGCAATCGCAATCGCTTCAAAAACTGGATATTCCATTTCTTCAGCTATCCTCAGGCTTTCATAGGCATTCTCTAGAGCTTCATTATATTTTCCAAGTGCTATTTGAGCCAAACTTAAGAAATTGTAGTCCAAGCTACCAATAAACTCTGGTTTATTTTCTATAAAGTATTTTATGCCTTCTGAAGCTAGGTCTTCAGCTAATTGATAATTACCTAAGTAAATCTGTGGCCATGATTCAGTTATTTTGTTAGTGTAATAAAGGGATTCTAGATCTAACTCTTTTGCTAATCTTTGATTTTCGCGTCTTAAACTTACAGCTAATTCATAGTTCCCTTTATGGATTTGAAGATTTGAATACACACTTTGAACTTCAAGTTTCAAGAAAGGATTCTTATATTCTTCAAGAATCTTAAGAGCTCTTTCAACATATACCAATCCTTCATCTACTTTACCTACCCAAAAGCATGCTGTAGAGAGGAGATCAAGAGAATAGCATATGTCTTCTTTAATACCTGTTTTTTCTCTTAATTCCAGACTTCTTTGAGAAATATCAATTGCTTCTGAAAATAAATTTCTCCTAAAGAAGGATTCAGCTTTTAAATGGAGTGTATGCCCTTGTAGTCTGTTGAAGTCAGTAGTATCAGCTTTGAAATTCTCTTTTATTCTAAGTTCTATTTCTTTTATTATTGAGAAAAATTCTTCTGTTTCACCTGAGTTTACTAGAATTTCAGCTTTTACAAGCATTGTTTTTATAATTTTTAATTCATTCTTTGTTTTTCCTAAATTCTCAAGAAGACTATTACAAAACTCTGAAGATTCACTGAATTTACGAAGATCTTTTAGAATCAATATTCGAAGTTTCTGAGCTTCAAATAACTTATCATCCTCTAATTTCTCTTTTTTTAGATATAATTCTACTAATTCTAAAGCTTCTCCGAACTTCCCTGAATTTTTTTTCTCTATTATATCTTCAAGTGTGATAGTCAATGAAGCCACCTACAGACAACCATGTACTATACATGATGAGAATTATTAACCTTTTGTAAAAAAGAGCTAAAGAAGCATAGCAGAAAAACCTAAAGCTACAATTATAGCTTTGATTTTTGTTTTTGAAATAATCCTAGGATCAATTGAGATAGATGCATTTAGATTCTCCAAACTGATTTCTGTTTTTTCCACTCCTGCAGTGAAACCAAGAGCTAATCTTAATACTTTAGCACATTGCTTACAATGCATATCTGGAATGTCATAAACTAATAGTTGAGTCATCTATCTCAGTCTAACATTAGTGAGGGCCTTTATAAACTAGCTTGAGAATCGAAAAAACAGAAAATAATAGCTAGAGATAATCTAACCCTCTTCATCTTCTTCTTTGTAGAGCTTTTCATTAAATTCTTTTACATGAGAGAAATCCATTTTAGGAATCTTTCTATCGTAGGTGATTAGACCATTTATTTCATGCTCTACATCTGTCAACTGGGTATATATTGAAGCACCTAAACCTGTATGTCG
This sequence comes from Candidatus Heimdallarchaeota archaeon, assembly GCA_016840095.1. GTDB lineage: Archaea > Asgardarchaeota > Heimdallarchaeia > Heimdallarchaeales > Heimdallarchaeaceae > UBA460. The sequence goes on along the minus strand of JAEOSZ010000023.1, from coordinate 948 downwards.
AAGTACCAAAGTTTCTACGAGAAGCTCGGCATATGCATCTGCTAAATTTTCTTGAGAATCAAATCTTTTGTATGACCATTCTTTTTTTGCTGTCCACAAGTGTCCCTGCATCTTGTAACCGAAACCACCAAATTCTCCAAGAGTTGCTACTCTGTAGTATTCAAGAGGTGGTATTGCAGGACCAGGATACTTATGAATATCTCTGATATCACCAGTTTTCTTATCAACCCAGCCACTGACGCTATTAATCAATCTAGAACTGTCTAAAACTCTAATATAATCTGTTACTTGCTTGGTCTCAAATTGTCCATATCCTTCATTGAATGGAACCCAGACTACTATAGAAGGATGGTTGTAAAGAGAATCTATCATCTCTTTCAATTCTGTATAATATTGTTTTTTCACTGATTTCTTGTATCTTCCATATCGAAAGCTAAATTTGCCATTAACCAGATATCCTACTATTCCAGCAAAGAAACTTCCACCATTCGGCATATCTTGCCAGACCAACATCCCCAACCTATCACAATGATAATACCATCTGGAAGGTTCAGCTTTTAGATGTTTTCTAATCATATTGAAACCAAATTGCTGTGCAAGTTCAATATCAAATTTCAAAGCTTCATCTGTTGGAGCTGTGTATAACCCATCAGGCCAATAGCCTTGATCCAGAACCCCACATTGGAAAAGTATCTCATTGTTTAAAGCTAATCTCGGAAAGCCGAAGTTATCATGCAAGATACTTATTTTTCTCATTCCAAAATAACTCTCAACTTTGTCAATTATTTCTCCTTTACGAAGAATTTCTATAGTTAAGTCATAGAGAAATGGACTTTCAGGTGACCATAATTTCTGATTAGGGATATCAATAAAATATGGTCCTTCATCTTTGAATAGTTCCTTCTTAATTGAACTTCCTTGAGCTTTAACATTTATTTGAACTTCATC
>JAEOSZ010000109.1 GCA_016840095.1 Candidatus Heimdallarchaeota archaeon | reverse complement strand
GAAAGAGGTTCTTCCGCATTTCTTCCATCTGGAGTAGCTCCCAAAACACTTCCAAAATAAACATGCACTGTAGTTGGAAGTAAATTGATACGATGGTGACCTCCTTTTGTATTAGGTCTTCCATTTATAGCTTTGTAAAACTCTTCGAAAACTTGAATAGTAATTTCATCTACATAATCGTTATCATTTCCATATTTTGGAGTTTCATTTAGAATTAATTGTTGAATTGCTATATGATTTTCAAAATTCGAGTTTAATGCGGAAAGAAGATTGTTCATACTGAAATTTTTTCTATCAAAAATATTGTATTTTATTGCAACAAGAGAATCGGTTATTGAACCCAAACCAACTCCTTGGATGTAGGTTGTATTATATTTTGCTCCTCCATCATTGTAATCTTTCCCTTTTTTAATACAATCATCAACAAGTAAAGACATGAAAGGAGAAGGTAATTTTTCCGCCCAAAGCCTTTCTATAATGTTATTACCTTTAATTTTGATGTCAATAAAATGATTTAATTGCTTAGTAAAAGCATCAAACAATTCCTCAAAAGTTTGAAATGTTTTTGCATCTCCTGTTTTCAAACCAATTAATTTACCTGTTCTAGGATCAGTTCCATTATTTAGTGTAATTTCTAATACTTTTACTGTGTTAAAATATCCAGAGAGAATATATGCTTCTTTACCAAAAGCACCAGTTTCTACACAACCGCTTGCTCCACCATTTCTTGCATCTTCTATAGATTTCCCTTGATTTAGCATCTCTTGAATAATCGCATCTGTATTGAAAATTGAAGGTTGTCCAAATCCTGTTCGAATAACTTTCATTGCTCTCATTAAGAAGTCATTAGGCGTTTTCTTGCTTATTTGAACCATTGAACTTGGCTGCAAAATTCTCATTTCCTCTATTATATCAAGAAGCAGAAAAGAAAGATCATTTACAGCATTAGAGCCATCTTCTTTTACTCCTCCTAAGTTGATCAAACAAAAATCTGTGTATGTGTTACTTTCTTCAGCAGTTACTCCAACCTTTGGAGGGGCAGGTTGGTTATTGAATTTTACCCAAAAACATTGTAATAATTCTTTAATTTCCTCTACCAAAATACCTCTTTCATTTACATCCCTTTCATAATATGGAAAGATATTCTGATCTAACCTTCCTGGATTAAATGAATCCCAGGTGTTTAATTCAGTAATAACTCCTAGATGTATAAACCAATAGTGTTGTAGAGCTTCCCAGGTTGTCCTAGGAGTATTTTCTGGAACATAAGAACAAGTTTCAGCAATTTTCTCTAATTCTTTCTTTCTAATTGGATCTTTTTCCTGAAGTGCAAGTTCCTTAGCTTTATCAGAATAACGTTTTGCTAGCAGTATTATTGCATCTGCAGCAATATCCATTGCTTCTAGTTCCTCTCTCTTGGAATAAGCTTCAGAATCATTGATAAAATCTAAATTTTTAATGCTCTCTTCAACTTCCTTTTTCAAATCAGAAAAACCCTTCAGAAAAATATGTTTTCCGGAAACAGTGTGACCTGGAGCTCTTTGTTCCATAAATTCAGTAAAGACACCAGCTTCATATGCTTCAATCCATTCGGTTTCCATACTTTCAAATATTTTTTCTCGAATAGATTTTCTTTTCCAGAAAGGTATCAACCTATTCTCTGAAATTCTTCTAGTTTCTTCATCAACTGAAAATGAAATTTTCTTTCTAGAATTGAGTACATCTAGATCCTTTAAGGTATGAACACAGATTTCTGGATATGTTGGTGCTGCTTGAGGTTCAGGTCCTCTTTCCCCTACAATTAATTCACCTTCATTAATGCAAATTTCTTTGTTTTCAAGGATGTATTTGAAAGCAAGAGCTCTAGCTACAGGAATTGATACATTTTTGGCTTTTCCACCATCATAAAAATCTGTTAATAAAGTGGCTCTCTCTAAAGAAAGGTATGGTTTAGCTGTTAGACTTTGTTCTCTAAGTTTCCTTACTCTTTCATTCAATATTAACCACCTATTTGAACCTTAATTCCTTTATTTTCGAAGTAGATTTTAAGTTCATTCATACGTTCTTCAGAAGGAACTGATACATCTGTTAAATTGTATAGTTTCTCTAATCTCTTATACTTCTCTACTCCCATCTTATTATAAGGCAACAAATCAACTTTTTGAACAGTATTCAGATTAACAATGAAGTCAGATATCTGTGAAAGATTAGATTCAGCATCTGTAAAACCTGGAATTATTGGTATTCTAATGATTACTTTTTTACCTAATTTATCTAACAATTTCAGATTGCTTAAGATCAGATTATTTGAAACACCAGTGTATTTTTTATGGATTTCATCATCGATTAATTTCAAATCAAACAAAAATAGATTTACAACTGTACTAATTTTCTCTATAACTTCTTTAGGAGCAAAACCGGAAGTATCTAGAGTAGTATGAATATTTCTTTCTTTACACTTTGCTAGAATAGAGTAAAGGAATTCGTGCTGCATAAGTGCTTCTCCTCCTGAAAAAGTAACTCCTCCTCCAGATTCTTCGTAGAAAATCAAATCTTTTTCAATCTCTTCCAAAACCTCTTCTACAGACATTTCTCTACCGATTGTTTCTTGTTCTTCTTTATTGGATGCTTTTTGTATTGGTTCTGGTTTCAAATTCCTACTTTCTGGATTGTGACACCACCAGCAATTCATAGGACATCCTTTCAGAAAGATTGTAGTTCTAATCCCTGGGCCATCATGAATTGCAAATTTTTTTATGTCAAATATATATCCAGAATCGCTCATAGTCTCTACCTATAACTAAGAAAACAGATTTGAGGAACTATTTTAACTTAACTGGATTTCACTCTAAAGGTTCTTTAAGTTTGGAGTAAATTGTGTTCAGTCTATCATAAAATCCTTTTGTGTGATAAGTATTAGTTAATCTTAATTTGTACTTATCATAGTGATGACCCCATTCATGAATCAATGTTCGAAGAAATGTTTTTGGTGCAACATACTTCTGTGTTTTTGCAGTTCTACTATAAACAGATATTGAGTGTCTTTCTTCTTCTTTTCCTCTGGTTTTATACACTCCATAATATTGACCTCCTCTCTTAGTAAGTCGTCTTTTTCCTCCTGTATAAACATGTAAATGTGGAAGTTTGTAAATTCTATTTAATTCAGCAATTGCTTCATTTGTATAATCATTTATTGCCTCTTCATCCCCATTTCTTAGAGCTTTAGCAAGAAATTTTACTGCGACATGAAGAACTTTAACACTTCCTTTAGGTAAAGGGGCGATAGTTGCTTCTAGTGATTTATTGTAACTCTTAGATTGTGATTCAGACCATTCTCTAGCTTTAGGTTTTGGCCGTGGTGGTTTCATTTTAGGAGTTAACAATGAGTATGGTACTCGAAAAGTGTGAGACTCAGTTTTTACGGTAACAGTTTTCTTATTCTTCCTAACAATACTTCCATGAAGAATTTCTCCCTTATATGGAAAGCTGACAACCTGAACCTCATTCATATGTTTCACAACTCACTGATTTTTTAGATTTTTAGTTTCTGTAATTCTCAAATGATATAAATCTCTCACTCTATTAAAAGTGACTGAATCAAATCATCAAATCTTGGAATGGAGATATTAGTTACCTCCTTAACTAAAGAAGAGATATATTCCAAATGAGATACTGATTCCTTAATCTGTTGAAGTGCATCTTCCCTAATTCCTACTTCCTTCGCATCTTGTCCGAAGAACATAAACATGTCCATGATTCTTCGTGTGGCTGCAAAAATTTCAAAATATTCTATATCTTCTACTTCAGAACCTAATACTTCTTCATAACTTTTCAGAACTAAATCACGAACATCTCGTGAAGAATAAGCACCTGTTAAGAGTAAAGTCCAGCCTAAGTCCTGACGATAATCACCTATTGAGCACGCTGGCCAGTCAATAACATAAGCTTTACCGTTCTCTGATATCATAACATTATGAGGATGAAAATCATTATGAAGAATAGAGATTCTCTCAAACTTTACTTTATCTCGATTTGTTCTAAGCCATTCTATTAAGGTGGATAATTCTTGAATTTGAAATCTTTCTATGTTTCCTTCTATTCTATTTATACGTCTATTTATAAGTTCAACAGGATCCAATGTTTTGTTTTCAACTATGTCTGTGGGAAGTATTCTCCAATCCAAATTATGAAGTTTAACAAACAGTTCATTTAATATCATCAGATTATTTTGAAGATCTGACCCAAAAGATTCTCCCATGTCTGAACCACTTATAGTGTCCATAATAATAAAAGGATAATCAAAATATTCAGCATTTAACTCAAGGATATGTGTTTCTGGAACTGGATATCCTGCTCTAAATAGAGAAGTCAAAACATCAAACTCCCACTTAATCTTGTTTTCTAAATCATTTCCTGGATAGATTCGAAGAATAAGATTCTGCTCAATTGTTTCTATTCCCCTATTGTATTTGTACACAAAAGAAAAAAGTTCAGTTTCCCATCCCTTAGCAAGGGATTTCACTTCTGATATACTATTTTCTCTTCTTTCTGGAAACTTATCTTCAAAATATCTAGTAAGATTTTTGTTAATTGATAATACTGATAAGGGCATGAAAGAATCACCATTCAGTATTTGTTTATATACTGAAATAGTAGAAAAAAATTGTGGTATGATGAAAATCGTAGTTTCAAGAAATGAAGACAAATGGGCAGGAATTCTACTGAATAATGAGAAACTCTACTATACACATTCTTCTTTCAGTAGCAAAGAAGATGCAGTTGCCTACTTGTCAAAAATAGCTGGTGAGGATGTAAGTATTGAAGAAAATGAACATCCATATATCAAGGCCATGCTCGGAATTGAGAATGGAACAGATTACAATTTACCTAATATAGAATTTGATTTTACTGGATTTACCGATAAAGAAGCAAAAGTTCTACAAACACTGTTTGAGGTCCCAGTAGGAGATACTGTATCCTATGGTGAATTAGCTGAAAAAGCAGGCTATCCTGGAGCTGCTCAATTTGTTGGAAATGTAATGATGAAAAACAGATTTGGACCAATCATTCCTTGTCATCGAGTTATTCTATCTAGTGGAAAATTAGGTAAATTTGCTGGTCAAGCAAACAATCCTAGAAAGAAGCAACTCCTTGATCAAGAAAAAAGAACGAAGGGATTGGATAAGTTTCTCTCTTCAAATGTTCGTTAACCGCTAACATGAACATAGTTTGGTTTTATTTTTACTAAAATTCTAATTTCTCCTTCTCCTAGATTATATTTTTCTCTACCAAAGTATTTCATTGATAACTTATTTATGTGATCTTCAGCATCTTTTGTTGTAACATCAAGAATTTCTCCTTGAATTGCAGCATATCTGTAAAAATTTGTACTATCTAAGATTGTTAAAGCTACTTTAGAGCCCACAGTCATATTTCTAGCTTTCTTTCTACCCTTAGCAGTATTGACGAGAATTTCATTTGATTCTTCATCATAATCAATCCACATAGGTGTTACTTGAGGTGATCCATCTGGATTTACAGTTGCTACACTAGCAAAATTCTTTCCAAGAAACAAATCCTTATAATTTTCTGGTATGTTCATTTTAACCAAATAAAAAAACTCAAGTTTAGTATTAAATCTAGTTTTTTTACAAAAAATTTAGTTTTCCAAATGAAGGTATGGGTTTGGTGTTTCTGCTGCAAATTTGTAAGCTTTAGTCCAAATAGTAATAATCACTGTTGTAATTAAGAGGAAAATCCCTGAGCCAGTAATAGTAATAACTATTCCTATTGAATCTGCAGTTAAACCAGAAAGTGCTAAACATGCAACACTTAAAACTTGTATATAGGCGTTTGTTGCACTATATGCTCTACCTCGAATTTCGTTTGGTACATTCTCTGCAAATGCTGCATTTATCGCTAAACTGAACATTCCATTGAATAATCCTAATATAAAACCTGCAAAAAGTAGAACTACAAATCCAGGTTTAAAGAAAAACACAAAGTAGTAACCAGATATAGCAATTGAACCAAGTAAAATTGCTTTAGGTCTTCCTATTATCTTTTCAAATTTCCCAAAAGCAAGATTTCCAATGATGGATCCTAATGCACTACTAGCCCCTAGAAAACCGAACTGACTGTCTGACAGATTTCTTACAGTTTCCAAAAATGAAGGTTCATAATTGCTAAATATTGCAGGAGATGTTCCATAATAGTGCACTGCTAGATATGATGGATCTGCTCCAAGAAAGACCGTTGATGGTACATTGAAGTATTGAATAGCAACTGCATTGTGTTTTATTTCAAAAAGATATGGGAGAAGAAGGGGTCCAGAAAATGCGGTTCCGATTACTATAAAGGTAAATAAGAAGATTAACAGTCTGACAGTGGGATGCTTCAGAAGAAATGAGAATCCATTTTTCAAATCTTTGAGTACTAGTTTTATTCCAATTTTTTCAGCTTTATCTCTGTTAGCAGAGGGAATAAGTGTAAAGTAAATTACTATAGCTGAAACTACATAACAACCACTTGTTATCCAAAATGTTTGTTCGCCTAGAAGTACATAAATAGGTGCAGCGAAAATAGGACCTAAAACCGCCAAGGTTTGAAAGACTAATTGACTTAAGGAAATTGCCTTAACATACAATCTTAGTCCAGTAATCTCTGGAATAGCTGCTGAACGAGGAGCTACGAAGGTAGCTGCTGCTGCACCTAAAATGAAAGATACTATTACGACCCCAATAATGATTCCATTTGTGTTTGATATATAGGAAAGAAATGGAAGTATTAGAATTGACATAGCTCTAACTATATCTGCACCAATCATAATTGCTTTTCTACTAACTCTATCTGCAAAAACACCCGCTATAGGACCTATGATTATCCATGGAATTGTTTGAGCAGCTAAGACCAGGGTCATTGCTGTTGCAGAACCTGTTAGATGATAGACAAAGAACTGGATTGAAATCCTAAAAATAGCATCACCAAAATTGCTGAATAACTGACCAGTTAGTAGTCGCATAAAATGCTTATTTTTGAAAACATCCTTGTAAGTGGGTTCTGTTTCTTCAGTTTTTATATCATCTGCAGTAACTTCAATGGACATCTCTTCTTTCAATGGAATTTCAGCTGAGGGGTTAGGGTCTGGTCCATCATCAGTCAAGATATCCACGTTCCAAAATAATATTTAACGCAATTTCTGGAAACTATATAAACATAATGAAATGAATTTTGGTTTTTCAAAAGTAAGATTATTCTAAACTATAACTGAATAATTCTGATTCACTATTTTCCTTTTTTAGATTAGATTTGAACCTATATACCTTTCTTTTGATTTTTTCTTCCTCTTCATCAGTAATGCTTTCAAGATATTTCCATAAAAGAGTTTGATCATCTTTTTTCTTGAAATAATCATTAATTAACGATCCGACAACTACAGCTGCTGATTGAGTTACTTCGATTTTTGGGATAGATTTGGAATGAACTAAATCATAACCTTTGATTTCCATTGCACTCAATTTCTCAAAATGTTGAGGGTATACTGTCATCATATGATTTATGATTTTACAATATTGATCTTTTAATCTCAAAGTATAACCTAATTTTCGGATTTTTGAAATATAGCCTTTTTGTATTAATTCAATCTGGATCTTCTTCATCGCATTGTAACTAAATGATTTACCATTGCTTAATCCTTGTAGATTTTCACGTAAGATTTCGAAATGGAACTGAGATAATTTATCATAAGTAGAAGCCAGTAAATTATCTAAAATTGCAAGAAAATTGACTGCTATTTGATTTTTAGTGAAGTGTTTGTTATTAGTTAACTTCTTTACAATTAAAAGAAGCTGAAGATTTTCAAAATGCGTAACAGCTTGAATAAGAAATTCTCTGGGGACATGTTCCTGAAGAGCATCAATCAACTCATCTAAACAAGTTTGGACCTTCTCTTCTTGTTTCTCAAGAGATTGAAGAAATTTCTCTTTAGTATCTATTTCTACATCAATTAGCGAAGATATCAAATCTTTTTTCAGTTCTTTATTATCTCCTCTAATGACTTCGGTCATACGTACTTCATAATATAATTTGTACTTTCATTTATATACGAGGAAAATAAAATGAGGAATTTTCTAAGAAATTCCTACTTTTTCATTAAAACCAACAATGAGATCATCAATTTTATTAACAGTATTCTGGATATTTTTCCAGTAACCAGGGTTATACCATTGTGAATCTAATTCTTCTAGACTCCTTCCTTGTTGTTCAACCCATGTAAAGTACTTCAGATGATGAATTCTCTTCTTTTGCAAGTAATTCAATTCCAACATATTATCCATTTTTTGTCCATGTAAATGTGCATACAAGGACCTTATCGCGTTTTCTTTAGTAAATTGACCGTATTCTGTTCTCATTTCTTGAAGTCTTGATTGATATAATTCCATAGAATCTGTAAATATAGTCATAACAATATCGTCGGATGTTAGTTCGTAGTACTTAGCCATTTTAATACTCATTAGAAGGTTTGCAATGCTGGAAATACCAAGTAGATGAAGTTTGCTAATAAGTTCCTCTGAAACACCTATTTCTTTTAAGAGAGAATGACCTTCAGGTTCATTAAACAATCTCATAATCCATTGTGTATCCTTATCATCTATAGCTACAACCATATCTGTGTTTTTGACATTGTGTATCCAAGGTATGTGCTTGTCACCTATCCCTTCAATAGTATGAGCTCCATAACCATTTAGTAGCATTGTTGGACATTGGAGAGCCTCCCCTGCAGCAATTTTAACGCCAGGATCTAGTTCCTTTAAGAAATCACCTGAACCTATTGTTCCAGCAGATCCTGTTGTATATGTTACACCTCTTAATGATCCTTTGCCTTTGATGTTGTCAAACACTTCTTTCATTGCATGTCCAGTTACATCATAGTGCCAAAGATAATTACCAAACTCTTCAAATTGGTTGAAAACAGAAATATTGTCTCTTGTTCTTCTTAATTCCCATACTTTATCGAAGATTTCTTTAACATTACTTTCACTCCCAGGAGTTTTAATTACTTCACCTGCAACAGAACTCAACCACTTGAATCTTTCAGCAGACATTTCTTCTGGAAGAATTGCTATAGAATCACAAGCAAGAAGAGCTGAATCATATGCTCCTCCCCTGCAATAATTACCAGTACTTGGCCAAACAGCTTTGTGTTTTACAGGATTAAATTGTCCAGTTACTAATCTTGGAACTAAACAGCCAAAAGATGCCCCTACTTTGTGTGCTCCTGTTGGAAAGAATTTACCAACCAAAGCAATAATTCTAGCTTCTACTCCTGTTAATTCAGGAGGTAATTCAAGATAATTAACTCCACCAAATCCTCCCCCTTTAGGAATAGGTTCGTTTTTCCATGTTATTCTGAATAAGTTTCTTGGATGTACATCCCATAATCCTATTTCTTCTAAATCTCTCTGTATAGTAGAAGGAACTAAGTTGGGATCTCTTTGTTGAGCAAAAGTTGGAATAATTATGTTTTTTTCTCTAGCTCTACCAATTGTTTGCTCCAATTGGGTATTATCCATAGTTAAATCTATCATGAAATCAAGCAGTTTTTACAGGCATTTTAATTTTTGGATGAATTACTAATATAAAGAAAAAAGGAAGTATAGAGATTACTCTATCCCTATTTTAGTTGTAAGTTTTACTAGAAGAAAGATTACTAAAGCTACTATAATGAATGTAAGAAGAGCGGAGATGAAGTGACCAAATAGGAAAGGTCCAACTGCCCAATCAGCTATAACATCAATACCTGGAATGTATGCTAGTATTGGCATAATCAAATCATCAACAAGTGCTTGAACAAGACCACCTAAGTATATCGCCATAATAAACGCCACAGCTAGTCCCATTACTTTGTATTTTTTGATGAAGTTTACAAAATCATCTTTGAATTTGATTGATTTAGCTTTAATGCCTTTTGGTTTCACTTTTTCAACTACAGGTTCCTCTTTAGGTTCTAGTAGTTTTCGAATTCTTCTTAATTCATCAAGGAGTTTTTCTTCAACTGCCATTTGAATCTAAAGAAAAATTCTGTTATACTAATATAAATAGATTATTAGGCTAAATTATGTATAAATTGGAAATCAAAATCTTCCTAATTCTTTATTTATAAGCTAATAAGTCATTATCTATGGTTAGTTTAAGAACAAAATTCTTTATGCAAGTTATGAAGCTATTTTCTCTCAAAAATGAAGATGGTATTATGGATGTAGAGAAAAAACGGAAAAAACTTGAGGATGACGTATTTTTGTTCAAAATGCCTAGAAAAACAGAAGTACAGAGTTTGATAGTAAATGACATTCCAGCAGAATGGTTATGTCAGAAAGACCAAGTCAAGGATAAAGCAATTCTATATCTACATGGAGGATATTATCTTTCTGGATCTCTTAATACACATAGAAGCTTAGCTGCTAGAATCGGAAAAATGTCGGATACACCTGTTCTCAGTTTAGCATATAGACTTGCTCCAGAAAATCCATTTCCTGCTGGATTAAATGATGCTGTTTCAGCATATAAGTGGTTAATTGAGGAAATGAAGATTAAATCTGAAAGAATAGTTATTGCTGGAGATTCTGCAGGAGGGGGTCTTACTCTTGCTACTCTATTAAAATTAAGAGATGAAAAAATAAATCTACCAGCTGGAGCCATAGCTTTATCTCCTTGGACAGATTTAGCATTAACTGGAGATTCTATCAAAGGTAATTATAATGTTGAAATAATGGTTACAGAAAATGAAGCACATCAAGCAGCTGCAATGTATTTGAACGAGATTGATACCAAAAATCCATTAGCTTCTCCGCTCTATGCAGATTTGAGAGGATTACCCCCATTATTAATACAAGTTGGAACACATGAAATTATCTTGGATGATTCAAAAAGGTTTGCAGAGAAAGCTAAAAACAGTGGTGTACAGGTTACTTTGGATTTATGGGAAGGAATGTTTCATGTATTTCAAATCTTTGGATATTTACTACCTGAGAGTATGAAGGCATTAAGAAAAATAGGAGAATTTGTGAAAAATCTTTTCTCCTAAAACTCATTTCATAGTTTATTTTAAAATCCCTATTCTAACATTTTCAAATCTTGTAGGAGCAATTCCATGACCTACATAAGCTGCTTGACCCGGTTCTCCTTTTCCACAGTTTGGTGTGCCAAAAATCTCCCAATGTTTTTTATTACATATACCACTTACGTTTCCCCAGAATTCGGGAGTGATACCTTCATAGGTAGGATTCTTGACCATTTCAGTCATTTCCCCTTTTTCTATTCTCCAACCTATTTCGGTTCCAAATTGGAAGTTCATCCTAATGTCATCTATGCTCCAACTTCTGTTTGTATCTAAGAAATAACCATCTCTTGTATCAGCTATAAGTTCATCAAAGTCCCACTCACCCGGTTCTAAATTTACATTGGTCATTCTTACAAGTGGAATTCTATCGTATCCCATAGATCTTGCGGCTCCTGAACTGCGACTTTGACCGATAGCTGTAGCAGTTTCTCTTGAAGACATGAAATTAGTAAATATTCCTTTATCGACCATAATCGTACGCTGTGCTTTTACTCCTTCATGATCGTAATAGAAATGACCTAAACCTCCAGGAATTGTTGCATCTGCTACCATGTTAACTAATTCATTTCCGTATTTGAAACCAGTTCCGATTAGTTCTGGTACTAGAAAACTGGTTCCTGCATAAGCTGCTTCATATCCAATTGCTCTGTCTAACTCTGTTGGGTGACCACAGCTTTCATGAACCTGAAGAGCTAATTGCGAATGACCGAGAATGATGGTAGAATCACCACTTGGCATTTTCTTAGCCTTCAGTAATTGAATTGCCTCTTTGGCTGTTTGTTCAGAAACATCTAATAGCTTAAGACCTTCAAAATATTCGTAGCCTTCAGTATGAAAATCACCTCTAAAACTAGCTGGTAAGCTTCTTGTTTGAGATTCTCCTCCTTCAACAGCAGTAGATGCTACTCCACCTCCACACCAAATAATTGTTTGATCTATTTTTGATCCTTCTGTTGTGTGGAGTATCATATGATCTTTTCTGCCTACATAATGGCTTGAGGCAACTTTGATTGTTTCAGAATAATCTTTAGCTCTCTTAGAGCATTCTTCTAGAATTTCCACTTTTTCCTTTAGTTCAACTTCAAACGGGTCCTTCTTTACAGGAGTTTGTACTTTATCCTCGTAAATAGGTTCTTCTGCAAGTACAATATCAAATTTTTTCACTAATGAGGAAGCCTTTGCTAATTTTACTGCTAGTGCTGCCAATTCAGTGATTTTATCCCTTGTTAATTCATTTGTACTAGCAAAACCCCAGCTCTTATTCATAATACATCGGATACCAATTCCTTTCTTATCAATTCGATCCAATCTATCTAGAGTTTTATTTTTGAAAGTGATATTTTCCATTTCAGTATGCATGTACTTAACATCTGCATACTCCACTCCCTTTTCACTACAGCATTTGATTCCATAAGCAACTAAATCAGAAATATTTTCAGAAGCCTCTTGCATAATTTCAAATCTATACTCTTGTTAAAAATCTTTTTCTAAAAATCTAATCAGAATTTTCATTATCGACTGTTTTCAATGTTCGGCTTAGTTTTTCTAAAGATCCTAATCCTTTTACTCTACTAAACAGCCCTCTTATTTTAATGGCATCCCCAACATTTAGACTCTTATCTTCAGACATCAAACTAATACCTATTTTTGCACTCTTTATCTCCTCTCTGAAATAATAACCTTTTATCAGAGTATGTATAGGCTCAATCGCTGCTCGTAAAACTTCAACAGAATCAATAATCTCCTTCATGTAGAAAGTGGGCCTGATGTATAACACATTCATTGTTATCTCTTTATCAATCATCCCAATTGTTTTAATGGCTTTTAATATCTCTCTTTCTAACTTTGATATTTGTTCTTCTGAATCTATCTTCCTTTGTTCCAAGTTTTCAATCAGATATTCTAGATTACTTAGATAGGTTTCTTCTTCAACAACATATCCCTTTTCATTTTTAGGTAGAGGCATGTTTCCAAGCCCTAACTTTACATCGACAGTATATTGTACCTCACTTATTATTTCCCTCAAACAATCGTAAATCATGAGAATTTTGTTCACAGCTTTATAGTTGTCCTCATCATTTTCTTCCAATTTTTTAGTCACAGTTCCTAATTTTTCTAAATGCGACGAAATCTGATCAAACTCATATGGAGATATTTTATCATCTTCAAGCATTGAATCTATTTCCCAACCATAGTTGAGACACTCTAAAACTGCATCTTCAACAGTTTTGATTATAGCAGAATCTGATTTTGATATTGAATATGTTTCTTCTAAGAAGGATTTTGCTATTTCTTCCTTTCTTTGTCTTTTTTCTTTAAAATTTTCAGAAATATCATTACTTGGATTCATTTATACCCCTGATTTTCTCCGAAAAAATATGGACTACATTTCATTAAAAGCTTTCCATTTACAGAAGTAAAAAGGAAAGATAGAGTAATGATTATCCAAAATTCTCAACTAATACATCATATATTATATTTGCATAATCTAAGACTTCTTGTTTTTCTGTATATTCATCAGTTACATGTAATTGATCAAGTTTACCAGGTCCCATAATCACGAAAGGAGTATCATATTCAGGAACTAACATTGCACCATCTGTTCCATAATTCACACCTATAATTTCGCTTTTACCTGCTTCTATGGCTTTTTGTTTTAATGTTTCGAAAAATTGATCTCTTTTGGTTAATTCAATAGCTGGAATCTCATGAATTATTTCCATTTCTACTTGTGCTTTATTGTCTCTATTGAACTCTTCTATTATAATTTGCAAGCTATTTTTTACTCTCTCTCTTAGACTATCTGAGACTAATCTATAATCACATCTAAATTCACAATATTCAGGTACAACATTGATCAATGTACCTCCTGCAATTTTACCAATATTCAAGGTTGATTTTCCTAGAATCTCATGTTCAAGATCAGGAATAATTTCCTTCATTTTTGGAATTAATTTAGCTGCTCCTTCTATTGCATTAATCCCTAGATGTGGAGTTGAACCGTGTGCTGATTCTCCTTTAATCTTAATAATTACCCATAAAGTTCCTTTTTCTGCAATTCCTACTTGTAATTCTGTGGGCTCTCCTATAACAACAAAAACGCAACCTTCCATAATGCCATTTCTCTTTGCTTCTTGAGACCCATCCATCCCTATTTCCTCATCAGCTGTTCCAAGAAAGATAATTTTTTTACTCAATTTTACTTGATTCTCTTTGAGTTTCTTTACAACAGCTACAAAAGCTGCAACTGCACCTTTCATATCTGTAGTTCCTCTACCATATATCCTTCCTTCATCCTCTTTTGCTTCAAATGGGGGAAATTTCCACTTCTCTTCATTTCCTGCAGGGACAGTATCTAAATGACCTGTTAGAATTATTGTTTCACTTGCATCTCCATATTCTGCAATGATATTTGCTCTTCCCTCAGCATATTCTTGAATTTGACATTCAATTCCAGTTTGTTGAAATACTTCAACTAGATACTCAACTGCTTCAATAGTTGTTCCTGGAGGATTTTCTGTTTTTATTTGCACTAACCGTTTTAAAATTGGTATAACATCGTTTTCTGTTATCTGCATTTTACTCATAGAATGTATTTCAAAGCTTGTTTTTAATATTTCAGTTCATGTCTCAAAGAGGTTTTAACGATTCTTTAGTAATATTTAGATAGAATGCCGATAAAGTAAATTGTATGGTTGAACAAGAAGAAATTCGAGATTATCTCTCTGATACTTCAAGAAGAATGGTTTTATCACAGATTATTTCATTCTCCAAAGCTGTTTCAGCAGCAGAACTATTGGACAATCTTCCAATAACTAATCGAAGTACTCTCTATAATATTTTAGATCGACTAACAGAGTTAGGTCTGATAGTAAAACGAGAGGTTAAATTCGGAGGTTCAACCAGAGTATTCTATTCACCAAATCAAGAGGTTATTTCTGGTGATTTTTTCCGTAATCTTCTCCAAGAATTTCAAGATCTTGAAAGGCCTTCTACACTTGCTCTCGATTTTGAATGTACATGGGATGATTTCCCTGAATGCTTAATTATTGGAGATACCCTCCAACTAACAATTGTATTTGGATCATGGATGACTGAAGCTGCAAATACTATAGACGGGCTCAATATTCCTGAGATTTCACAAATGCTGTCATACTGGGGTTACAGGAATAAAAAAATTCCAATTGATAATATTAAAATAAAATCATTACTGGATTATCAAGCTGGACATGCTAAGAATGAGAACTTATTAGTAATAGGTTCGGGTGCTGTAAATAGAATTACTTCGGAGATAATTGAACTATATGGTGAGAGTTTACCTATTAAATTTCTTACACCATCAAGTAAGAATATCTATAGTAAGTTAACAGATATAACTTACAGTGAAGAATCTCCAATTGGTCTACTCTCAGGATTACTAGCACTTTTACCAAATCCTTGGGATAAATCAAAAGTAATAATTCTGTGTGCAGGGTCTAAAAATGTAGGTACTCAAGCAGCTCTAACCGCACTATTAGATGATATTAAAGCCACAATATCTATGGAAACTAGAATCATTTCTAACCACAGTAAATTCCCTAAAATCCCTCTGCGAATTGTTAAAGCAGAAGGAGATGAACTCTTAACAAAGATGATTCAACAAAAGAGCCCAAAAATTGATGAATATGATTTTATAGAGTAGTCTTTTATTTTGTTATTACTACTTCAAGAGTTTCTAATGTCGAAATTTCTAAACGTATCCTGTCTCCTTCCTTAACTTGACCTACTCCTTCTGGGGTTCCTGTAATAATAATGTCACCAATTTCCAGAGTCATATATTGAGATACGTATTCAACTATTTTCTCTGGTTTGAATATCATATTTACAATGTCATCATCCTGACATATTTCATCATTAAGGAATGTTCTAATCTTCAGTGACTCAGGAAGGGGATCTAAATTTATCCAAGGACCTATAGGACCAAATGTATCAAACCCTTTAGATTTAGACCATACTTCCTCCATTTTCTGGATGTCTCTTGCAGTCATATCTAGAAAAGATGTATAACCAAAATAGAATTGAGGATTCAATTTTACTTCAGCAGCTGAAACATTCTTGGTTTGTCTTCTCATTACCAAAGCTAGTTCACCTTCGTATTCCAATCTTTCAGTCAGAGTAGGATAAATTACTTCACCTTTATTGGGGATTAAACTACTTGGTGGTTTGAAAAAGATAACAGGCTCATCAGGTATTTGACTGCCCAATTCTTTAACATGACCTACATAATTTCTCCCAATTCCTACAATCTTTGATGGTTTGGTTGGTATTAGAATTTCTACTTCAGAAACTGGAATACCCTTTGAGCTTATATCGATATCAGATTTAATAGTCTCCAAAATTTCTTCTATTTCTGCAAATATTTCATAAACAATGTTTTCATAATTATCAAAGATAACCGAAAAGATTCTATTATTGTGTTTAACTCTTCCTACAAGCATTATTGATCACCTAGCATATTGTTATTGCTTTTTATTAAATAATTAAAATTCTTAGGTCTGAATAAAGTGTAAACTATAATTCCAATTGCTATCAATATAGCAGCTACATAAAATGTGATTTTGTAAGCATAAGAATCTGTATTTCCAGAATTTATCAACCAACTTGTAATTGGCTTAGAAGTAAAAACTATTAAAACTGCTAATCCTGAAGTAAAAATACCAACAGATGAGAAGAAGATAGCTTTTCTTTTCAGTTTCAACTTTGTTAGTTTATCTACTAGTAAGTAGAATAGAATTCCTAAAACTATCAAACTTATTACAGTATAGATAAGAATTATTACAAAATTAGAATTAACTATGGCATCTGCTATTGGACCTGTTATTAGAGTTCCACCCATTCCCCAAGAAAGATAAAATGCTGCATTATAGTACCCCATCATTCTTCCTCTTTTTTCAAGTGGTACAACTCTATTTACCATTGAATATGCAGTTGTTTGTATCCATACTCTTGAAGTGCCTTTCAATACCATATAAACAAAGAAAATAGCAATTGATGGTACTAATGGCAGAAGAATTGTTCCTATGAAAGCAAATAGAAAACCTGCAAGAAGCATATTTCCATCTCCAAATCTACTAGTAAGAAATCCAATAACTAAACCCCCAATAATCATTGCAATGCTGCTCGCATTCCGTAATCCCGCAACAACAGAATCTGATGCTCTGAAAGTATTGGGAAGTCTAACATGAATTTGAATCATTTGATTTATGCTATTACCTCCAATATTCACAATTGCAAGCACAACTACCAGCCAGATAAACAGTCTTAATGGCCAATCTGATTTAATTTCCTTTTTCGTTTTTCTATCTTCAATTGCTAACTGACTCTTTTTTTGTTCACCATCTTTGAAATAATCTTCCTCAAGATCAGCATAAGATTCAGGTATCAGAAATAGAGCGATGATGCTGAAAATCATTATGCCTGAAGAGACATAGAATAAATTTCCTAGCCAAAAACCAAATCCATCTTGATATAAGAAACCACTTGCAGTTACTCCAAGAACATTCCCTATGCCCCCAATAAACTGTAAAAGACCCATAATTTTGCTTCTTTCTGATTCTCTTGTTAGATCAGCAATTAGTGTTGTCCAACCTAAATTACTACTACTCCACCCTGCTTCAATTATTGTGAAACCAAATATTATGATATAAGCTGAAGTTTGAAGGATCTTCGGAATGAAACTAGCATCATAAGTAGATGCTGTATCAAGTAATCCTAATACTTCTGACTGAGAAAACAACACATCACTAATGTGACCAATTCCAGCTTTTCCTTTGTTCACAACATTGTGAATCCAGAAAACTAATAGATAGCCAACAGCTGCGAACACTTCTCCAAAAACAATCAAAAGTCTTCTTTTCTTAAATTTATCAGAAATTCTCCCCCAAATAGCAGATTGTGCAAATATGTTTGCAATCATAGGTAGAGTTGCGAAAAGAGTCATCTCTGTGTTTGAAACACCTAAGAATTCTTTCAAATAGATACTAAGAAAGAAGTAGAAAATACCTCTACGAAACATAGCCATTATCTGAAATATCGAAAGACTAGCGAAGTGTTTTCTCTTCATTTTAATCATCTAATGTTCTTACAAAGAATTACTTTTCTTAGTTAGAATTTTGGGAATTGTAGTCGGTTATTAACTTTGTGCTAATTAAAATATATCCTTAAACGAAAAGTATGATTGAGACCAAAAAATTGAGAAAGTAATAAGTTTTTTAAATGCTTTTGACCTATTTTCAATTGAGGACAATGTTAGGTGAATATGAAACAATTATATAGCGGTTTTTTAATATCCCTACTGTTAAGAAGAAAAGTCCTCCTGAACAAATTGAATAATATTTTACAGGTGATAATATGGTTAAAATAGAGTTACCAGATGGAAGTATACTAGAAATATCTAAAGGAAAAACTGTTTTAGATATTGCTAATGAAATTGGACCTCGACTTGCAGAAGCTGCTTTAGCAGGAAAAGTTGACGGTGATTTAGTAGATTTGAATTATGTAATCAACTCTGATGTTAAACTAGAAATATTAACTGAAAAATCAGAAGAGGCATTACATGTTCTTAATCATAGCGCAGCTCATGTCATGGCTGGAGCAGTTGTTGATTTATTTCCAAATGCTAAACCTACAATAGGACCAAGTATTGATCCTGTGGGATTTTATTATGATTTCTTTGTAGAAAATCCATTTACTCAGGAGGATATTGAAAGAATCCAGAAAAGGGTTGAAGAGGTTATTCAAGAGAACTCTGAATTTGTTAGAGATGAAATGTCTCTTGCTGATGCAATAAAGTATTATGAAGAGGTTGATAAGAACAAATTCAAGGTTGAAATTCTCAAAGAGACAGAAGTTGATAGAGTTTCTTTCTATTCTCATGGAAAAGGAAATTTCACAGACCTTTGCCGAGGACCACATGTTCCCTTTGCTGGAAGAATAAAAGCAATAAAAATCCTAGATGCTTCTTCAGCTTTCTGGAGAGCTGATGCTAGCAGAGAATCTCTACAAAGAGTTTATGGTGTTGCATTTAGCAATGAGAAACAACTCAAAAAACATTTGACTATGTTAGAAGAAGCAAAAAAAAGAGATCATAGAATATTAGGTGCTCAATTAGATCTATTTGGTACTGCAGATGAATGGGGTCCAGGTATGCCTCTTATTTATCCAAAAGGTGCAGTTATTCTTGATATTCTGAAAGATTTTTGGAAGAAAGAGCATAGAAAAGCTGGATATGAACTAGTGCAGACACCACATATCTACAAAGAAAATGTGTGGCAAACAAGTGGCCATACAGAGTATTTCATTGAGAATATGTTTCCAGTAGATATGAAAGGAGAGCAGTGGTACGTTAAACCTATGAACTGTCCAGGACATATGATGATTTATAATCGTAAGGCTTATTCCTATCGAGAGCTACCTGTAAGATTTGGTGAAATGGGTACTGTTTATAGATATGAGCTTTCTGGAGCGTTACACGGTTTATTCAGAGTCAGAAGCATTACTCAAGATGATGCTCATATCTTCATGCTACCTAATCAACTTGAAGATGAAATAGTTCGAGTAATCGAGTTAGTAGAACTCTTTTACAAAGTCTTTGGTTTTCAAAAATGGGAATATTTCCTTAGCACTAGACCTGAAAAAGCAATTGGAACTGATGAAGGCTGGGAACATGCAACTAATTCATTAATGAGAGCCATTGAGAGAACTAATCTTCCTTACAAGAT
Source organism: Candidatus Heimdallarchaeota archaeon (assembly GCA_016840095.1). Taxonomy (GTDB): domain Archaea; phylum Asgardarchaeota; class Heimdallarchaeia; order Heimdallarchaeales; family Heimdallarchaeaceae; genus UBA460. The sequence continues at coordinate 19,087 of JAEOSZ010000109.1, read as the reverse complement.
AAAGGAAGGTGATGGAGCTTTCTATGGTCCTAAAATTGATGTAGATGTTATGGATGCACTAGGTCGAAGATGGCAGCTTGCTACTATCCAAGTAGATTTCAATCTCCCAGATCGATTTGATATTAATTACATTGGTGAGGATAGCCAAAAGCATAGACCGTTCGTAATTCATCGAACTATCTTCGGGGCAATGGAAAGATTTCTAGCAATAATTGTAGAGAACTATGCTGGAAAAATGCCCATTTGGTTAAGTCCAGTTCAAGTGGAAGTAATACCAATTACTGATCAACACATCGAATATGCAAAAGATGTTGTTGAAAAATTACTCGAAGTGGGAATCAGAGCTGAAGCTGACCTTAGTGGAGAAAGGATGGAGTATAAAATACGACAAGCTACTGTGAACAAAGTTCCTTACATTCTTAATGTTGGAGATAAAGAGATTGAATCTAAAACAATTGCTGTTAGGTCTCGAGGAAACAAAGTTGAATTTGGGGTAAAGATTCCTAATTTCATTAGTAAAGTAATCAAGCAAATAGAAAATTTCGAATGATTTAAGTGAAATCATTCTTCTCTTATTTTTAAAATTCGTAAGTAAACTGAAGTGGGAATTAATTCCCGTTTTGAAGTTTTTCGTTTTCTTCTTCAATATGTGCGATTTTTATACCAAGGCTATCCATTAGTTGGAAGCACCAACCCAGCCAGACATTTACAAAACCTTTTGCTCCTGCATCAACTACGCCAGCTTCTTTCAAAACTGGTAGTAGATTTGGAGTGTTCTCTAATGATTTGACGGCAGTTGAATATGTTTCAGTAATCATCTCTGTCCAGTCTCCACCCTTTTCTACAATGGATTTAGCAACAGCTGCTGTATCCTTAATTACAGTAAGAATGGTTCCTTCAGTAGGATGAAGGACAGCATCGTAAGCCCATTCGCTTCCTTCAGCTAGAGCTTTCGCAAAAATATCAATATCTACTGTGTCATGTTCTTCAATTTCAGAACTGAAACCTTGGAAGAATTGAGAAATAATTACACCTGAGTTTCCCTTAGCTCCTAAGAAACTACCTTTTGTAATGAGTTGTGCAGCTTCTGCAATAGAGGTTGAATCAAATTCATCAAACTGTTCAACTACAGTTCGTATTGTCAGAAATAAGTTGACTCCTGTATCACCATCAGGAATTGGAAAAACATTGATTGCGTTTATTTCTTCTTTTGTTTGCTCAAGATTATGAGCGGCAGTAATCATCATTTTTTTGAGTGTTCTGCCATCAATTTTAGAGTTAGGTACCATCATTTTTTTAGCCCCACAGCTAAACAATTTACCTGTCGCAGTTTATGTAGTGTGAAGGAGTATTTAATATTACCTTCCTTTTATGAACATAAAATATTGCGTTTTTGTAATTGTATTTATGTCAGTTTGTAATTGCAATTCATACCTTTAAAAACCTACCCTTTATGCAATATTATATGGCCATGAAACATTAAAATTCTTGAGAAATAGCCAAAATTAGCAAAAAAATAAAAAAAGAAAAACTGTGTTATTCCAACAACAGAGCTGGTTTCATTGGCCTAGCTTTTGAAGCTTTATTTTGAGGATCGTAAATCTCTTTATCATCTGCTAGATGAATCAAGATTTCTGAGCCACCATATTTTTTACTGATAAATTTCAGATACCCTTCAATTGCTTTCTTCTGATCTTCTGAATTAAGCATCTTAATTCTGAATATTGTGGGATCCTTTAACATTAGTTTTGCTTCGTTTGCAACTTCTTTCATATAGTTACTTAGTTCTTTGTTGGCTTTTGCTTCTGGCATAATTTTGTTTATTTGAACTGCTTCTTCTTTGAAAATATCATTAGCCAATGAATACAATGTATTCTTCCAATCTGCATTTATGTAGATATGAATTTTCTTTGGTTGTTTCTTGACAAGCTTTACAATTTGCTCAATATCCTCTATCAGATTTTCCATGTATTTAGCTTGGAGAGCGTAGATTTTATCTTCTTCAGTTATTTCTATTTCAGGTATCAGCTTCAATGAAACATAGTCACTATATCCCATTCTTTCATTTAATTCCTCACAGATATGAGGAATAGCGGGAGCCATAAGAATAACCATTAATTCAATAACATCTCTTAGAACAGCTTTTCTTTCAACCTCAGGTAAGTGTTCTGCTAGTTTCTGAAAAGTATCAATAGCTTTAATATTTGTATAGTAACCCTCTAAAATATAGTCTCTTACATTGAAATTTTCAATTGCTTTTATTGCTAATTCTAGATTTGTTTTGACTGAAGAAAGAAATACCTTAGATGGAAAAGAACAATCATACCCATTTGCCTTTTCCACATCAATTATGCTTAATGCATAATCCCAAAACTTCTTCATTCTTTGTTGGGCAAAACTTACCTCAGATTCTTTCCAATCTACAACAGTATCTGCTGTTGCAACAGCAGCTAAATGCAATCTTGTTAGATCGACACTATATCTTTTTGGTATGTGAGCTATGGGAATTACGTTTCCCCTACTTTTGCTCATTGCTTCTCCTTCATAACTGAGCATCTCATTTATTGAGAACGCTGGTAACCAGTATTTTTCTGGGAATACTGCAACATGATGGAAAATTGCAAATGACAAATGGTTTGAGATATGATGAATACCAGTATGTCTTAAGTCATTTGGATACCAGTACTCAAATTCTTCTTTCATCTGTTTAAGAATGTCTTCTGATACTGAAGTATTCTTACTTACTTCTTTGATGTTTCCTTCATTCAGAAACACATAACTAAACAATTCTGGTTTAAGTTGATCAGGTTTAATCTTGTTAGTTCTAATATGTCTGATGATAGTATAGAAGGACATGTAGATGACTGAGTCACTTAAAGATTCTATTATCCATCCTTCTCCTTTAGTAAAAGGAAATTCTGTACCTAATCCTCGTCTTCTGACACAAGGTCTTTGATTCAGCCAATGAAATGTATTTTCAAAGCTTAACCTGTATTTTTCAGGGATGATACGCATCTTATCTAATGCTTTGAAAGCACCTTCCTTCCATTCTTTATCACCATAATTCAAGAAGTATTGATTCTGGATTATAGCAACAACAATTTGACCACCACATCTACAAAATGCTTTAGTAGATGGTTCATATATTGGTGCAGCTAGGTTTATTTCTAATAGACTAAAAGCAACTCTATCCTTTGCTTCTTCAACTTTTAATCCTTTAAATTCTCCAGTATTATCCTTCATTTTTCCAGAATAATATTCATCTTTGTAGATTGTCTGAGTAGCTTCTTCTAATTTTTCAGTATCTTTTTGAGATTCTATTCCCAATTTTTGGCATATTTCAACAGCAGGAAATTCTCCATATTCTTTTACTTCTATCAAAGATATCGGATTAATTTGCTTTAACTTCTCTGAATCCAAGTTGTAACTCAAGATGGTTTCTTCATCTTTTTGCAAATCCATTAAAGCTGCATAATCATAAGGTGCATGACCTGGGACGCTATACACAACTCCGGTAGCATGATCAGTATCAACAAAAATTGCAGGATAAATTGGTATTTTGGCTTTTGTTAGAGGAACTTCAACATTCTTATCCAATAATTCTTTACCTTCTAATTCTCTTATAATCTCAATCTCATGATTTTGTTCTATTAACTTCATAGTAGCTTCTTTAGAAACTATCCATTTCTCACTATTAATTGTAATTTCATTGTATGAAGCTTCAGGGTGAATCCAAACATTGGTTGCACCATATATAGTTTCAGGACGAAGAGTTGCTGCAACTAGAAATGTTCCATTATCAAGTTTAAACTTAATACCAACAAATTCAGAAACTTCTACTTTTAGTTCATCCCCTGATTGTATATCATCTTCACCAACAGCATTTTTATCATTCACACACCATAGAATTGGATGGTTTCCTTTTGAAATAAGATTTTTATCATCTAGTTTAAAATACTGCCACTCAATGAATTTATTATAATCTTTATCACCTGTAGTGAATTGTCTTGTAGTATCAAGTGAATATCCCATTAGGAGAAAATCATTGATTATTTTTTCGGAGAAATAATTTGCTACATTTTCAGGCTCTGCAAAAGAAGCAACTAGTTCTTCTATTCTTTGCTCATCATCTTCATAGATTGAGACATAATCACGATATTTTTCCCATTCGTTTTCATCTTTATTCTTAATTTTCCAAGATACAGCGAGGACAGGTGTGCCTGTAATATGAAATCCCATTGGCCATAAAACATTAAATCCTCTTTGTCTTTTGTAACGAGCAAAGATATCTCCTAATCCATAAGTCCGACTATGACCTATATGAAAAGGAGCTTGAACATAGGGATAGGATACAGTTAAAAACCACTTAGGTCTTGAGCTATCTACATTACCAACAAATATTTGGTCTTCTTGCCATTTTTTTTGCCATTTTTTTTCAATTTCACGTATTTCATCTAGAAAAGTCATGTTGGAAACCTCCTTGATTTGTGAATTTCTTCATTCTTGTAACAGCTTTTGAACTCTTCTTCTAAAAACAATAACATCCTATTAAAAGCGTTATCTTTAGTCATTATTGAACTGTTAAAAACATAAGAAACCTGGAGACCACTAATACAGATATCCTTCAATTCAGTTAAGAAGAACGCGATACCCCATTTTGGTCTCCTAATATAAGGACACATCATTCCCTTATTAAGCTTTTGAAGAAAAAGAAAAAGAAAAAGAAAAAGATTCTACTCGATTTGATTAGATAAAATCGGTTGAAATGCTAGATATTTTTCTACTAAGGAAGATATATCTGTTTCTGATATATTTGGTGTTAAATCCTCAAGAAGATGCTTTATAGCTTGACGTAAATATGTTGTTGGTATTCTGCTACACAAGAAGCAAACAAAATTATCCTTTGTTTCAATCATAAGTGAAGAATCTCCTAAATCAATTTCTTTGGGATATACATCTTTTCCTATTAATTCTCCCGCAAATTCAGAAAAAGCCGTCGTTATACTAAGAATCGTATGATTCCTTGCCTTCAACCTCTTTTTTGCGGATGCTGAATATATAGAACTTCCAGCTTTATCAAAAATGTCAATCGAATGAATTTCTGTAGAATAGTAAAAAGCTTCTATTCCTCCCATATAAATTGAAATGCCTATTATTAGTGCTCCTACTGCAACCGATCCCCATTCCATATGTAATAACATTATTTCTCCAGTGATTGCGTAGATTATTTTTGTTGTTGCAAATAGAATGGCGCTAAAGAAGTAAGCTACAATAACTCCTAAAATCATAATTTCAATGACTCTTTGATGTTTTTCCTCTACGAAACCTCTTTGCTTAGCTAAATACACAAGAAACACAGTTCCTGCAAATAGCACTAGTCCTGTATCAAAAATAACCCAGGTTATACTTGTCTGAGCAATGTAAAAATAATAGTCTCCTCCTATAACTGGTAACAGAGTTACTGTATAATCTCCTGAGACTGTTAATCCTATAACTCCTCCTAAAAGAAATATGGCAATAGAGATAATTATAGGGTTGAATCTCTGTCTAGGGCTTACTGTTAGAGCAAATAAGACAGTTGCAATCATACCTACCATACTAATTATTGTAGCAAATCTTGAAGCAAATAAGGCGTCACTTTCTCTTGCTCTCTGACTTAAATAGACAACAAAAATATTACTAATTATCCATCCCATTACACAAAGAATCAGGGATAAAAAGAAATACGCTGATAATGATGAAGTTCGTATTTGCTTCCCGATTACCAGAATTGCCCCAAGGAGTAGGAAGAATATTGATACTATCCCTATTCCATACGAAATCCAAACCATGAGTATTAGAAATTCTGCAATTTTATATAGTTTTGGCTTAATTTCTTAGAATCTATTTCAAATTACAAAATCTTCTTTGTCAACATCTCTCTTTTCTAAACCTAATCTAGATACTTTGAATTTGGATCCTCCAAATAGCTCTGCATACTCCTCGTTGTTAAACAATGCAGAAGCAATTCTTCCAATTGCATCTGCTTTCATTATTCCACTACCTGAACCAGAAGCAACCACTTGTAATCCCTTGATTCCTTTTGGTTTGAATACAACAGGATTTTTATCAATTGTATTCATTGCATAAAATCCCCCCCAAGAATTTGTTAGTGGTACATCTTTTAGAATGGGTAAATATTCAGATAAGATCAAATATCTATCAAATTCATAATCTCTATCATTTGCTTGAGTATCATCTAAAGGATTATCTTCAAGAGTTATTTCCTCTGGTTTAGTCATGATATATGGCTTTCCTATAAGGGATCCACCTCCTATCCAGATACTATTGTTGTATTTTACTGGTTTTAGATGAATCCCATGAACTGGGAAAATGAAAAATGGTATTGTATTCTCCCCATTAAAGTGAATATTATCTAAGAAATTGGCTAATTTTGAATGTTGTACTCTGAACAAATATTTCTTTATTGGCATTGTATGACAATTTACGCCTATAGGTAAAAGAAGTTCATTAGCCCAAGCCCCAGTTGCAATGATAAAACAATCTGATTTGATTGTGTCTCCATTACTTGTTAATGCTCCGCCAATCTTTTTTTCCTGCCAACCAACAGGTTCTCCTGGAATCCCAAGCTTTTCACCTTTAGGTTCTAAAATCAGTTTGGTGACTGTTGTATTGTAAAGACTTTCTCCTCCCATTTTTTTGAATTCAGCTTCATAGAAATCTCGAGTTATTTTATCTGCATCAAGTTCTCCACAATCATATCCAAGAAGACCGTAGTCTATATTTTTTAGATTAAGTAACTGGGCTTCTTCATTGTCATCAAAATCAGTTACAAGACTGGGTATTTTTTGTTTTATATCACTTTTATCTAGTATCTCTATTCGTACTTTATTTTCTAACATAATTTCAATAGCATTCTTGTTTTTCTCAAACTGTAATCTGTCCATTAACCAAAGATAAGTAATATCTCTTAGAGATAGATCTATTTCCAAGTCATTCTGAACATACTTGAAGAAATCTCTAGTTGTGCTACTAAGTAATAGATTGACTTCTGAAGAAAATGTGTCTCGATACATTGCTGCTGATTGCGCGGTGTTTCCTGCTCCTGCTTGAGCAGCTTTATCTACAACCAGCATAGAAAGTTGTGCATTTTCTTTCTTTAAGTGATAAGCTGTAGCCATTCCAAATATTCCAGCTCCAACTATTACAACATCATAGTGTTTGTCGTTCATTCTCTCACCTGTTAAGAGGAAAATTCAGATGAATTCAGATATAGTGGAAATATACTATTTAAAAATCTTATACCAAGAATATGAAATTTCATGGACAAAGCATCGAATTTTTAAGGCTAACGATTAGAGATTTAGGTGAAATTGGTGATGAAATGCACTTGAATGCACAAACTGAGGAAGATAAAAAGATTGAAGAAACACTTAGAAAAATTAAGCATAAAATTGCTATTTTAAGTGGTAAAGGGGGAACTGGAAAGACAACAGTTGCTGTAAACATAGCTCAAACTCTTTCAAATGAAGGATACAAAGTTGGAGTGCTAGATGCTGACATTACTGGTCCTAATGTGCCACTGATGTTTGGTGTAGAAGATCAACAGATGACAACAGATGACAACAAGATTATTCCTGTTAATACTGGAGGGATAAAAATTGTGTCCATTGAGTTCTTACTCCAAGATAAAACAAAAGCTGTTATATGGCGGGGACCAATGAAAATCAAAGCTCTTAAACAGCTTCTTGCAGATGTTAATTGGGGTGAATTAGATTTCCTTATAGTTGACTTACCTCCTGGAAGTAGTGATGAACCTTTAAGTATAGTTCAAATAATCAAAGATCTTGATGGAATGGTTATTGTTACAACTCCTCAGGCCGTTTCATTGCTTGATGTTACTAAATCAATCAACTTTGCACAAGAGACCAAAGTCCCTATATTAGGAATAGTAGAGAACATGTCTGGCTTTGTATGTCCACATTGTAATGAAATAACAAATATCTTCAGAAAAGATGGTGGAAAGAATATTGCAGAACAACTAAATTTAGATTTTCTAGGTGTCATCCCTCTAATATCCCAAATTTGTGAAGCCGGGGACATAGGAAAACCTGCAGTTATGGTGAATGATAAAACAAAAGAGGTTTTTTCAACTGTTGTCAGAAAGATACAGTCAAAACTAGGCTTAGAGTAATTCAGAAATTATTTGCAGTACATTTATACTTGAAATTGGCAGAAAACTTTCGCAACCTTTTTTTAGTTAAAAATCGATATTTTCTTTTGATTTAAATGATTAATCAAAAAAAGAAAAAAATAGCTCTTTTTTACATTCTCACTTCCCTTCTTGTTTCATTTACTTTCATTTCAATAAATTCATTAGCTTATGATTTGAATGAAACTAATGAAGTATCGTTAAATTATTACGATAATGTAGGATATGGGGTTCTTGATGGTAACCGTCTAAGAGAAAACCAACTGTTAGAAACTCAATATGCTACAACTGTGAATTATGTAAAAGAAGAAATTGGCACAGCTTCACATGGTATGGCAAATGATACATCTATTTTTAGAACGAATCTAGCAAATACATATTATGATGACTATGCTAGATATGATGTTGAACAATCAGTTTGGGAATATCATCCTATATATGTTCAAGCAGAAAATGATACTGGTACAGAAGCAAATTTGATTTTTACAACAGGTGTAAACGACCAAGGAACACTTTCTATGGGCTCAGAAACAGCTATTGAAATGGAACAAGATACTTACTATGTTTTCAAAGTTCATTTACAAGCTGGAGACATGTACGACTTAAATTTGAAATCAATCAATTCTGTTTCATACTATATTTATTACAATGATTACTTAAGCAGATCTGGATCTATTAATGGTGAAACACGAAATATACAACCTCTGGCAGCTAGAGGATCTGGTGATTATTACATCTACCTTTACTCTAACTCTAATAATTATGTTGTGTTTGATCCTGTTAAAATTGACGTATCCTCAATATCTGCAGGAGACTTTGTAGCTGGTTCATTTGTTAATGATCCAAATAACATATGGGATGAAGCAAGACAAGTTTTTGTAGATAACGATAATTCGGAAAGTGTAGATGCTTACTTTGTGAATATTCCAAAAGGTGTTTACGAGTTTAAGTATATTAGATTTGATGGAGGTATATCATCAAATGCATATGTTTACATTCCTAGTTTGTATTATGAGTCAGCATCATCACCTCAATATCTAAACCTCAATATTGGGTCATCATATGCTGATACAGCTATATTCAGTTTCGATTATGACACAAAAGTTCTTGTATACATTACTGCAGAAAGAGACAATAATGACTATGTTGAATTCGATTACATATTTGCTGTTAATGAGCTGGACACTCTAAAATTACAACCAGGAGAAATCTATGAATATGAAGATAACTACATTAGTTTTGGAATAGATGTAAGACAAACTCAAATTGCTTATTTCAATATTTCATCTGGATCACACACTCTTTGGATGGTGAGTTATAGAGATAAGAATTTAATGTTTGGAAACTATTATACAATAAACACTAACGGTATTAATCCGACAATGTTACTGCTTCAGCCTGGGTATTATTACTTCTTTAATCCATACGAAGGTTTATACGATTTCAATCTTGAATATAATGCAGTACTTGCAGAGGATTTTGTAGATTCAACAAGCTTTACAGTTAGTAAACGAGATGGAGATCCATCGAATTTACGACTTTATAAGGTTACACACACAGATTTTGCTTATCATAACTACAATTTCAGCTTACTGACACAACAAAACAGAACTGTAGATTTTGCATATACTACCTATCTTGAAAATAATCCAATCCTTGATTGGACTAGTGGTACTACAACTGTTGGTAATCAACAAGTGGATGGAGTTTATGAAGGATATCCATTTAATGATTTACAGATTCTTAATTTCCTTTCAACTGGAGAACCAACCATACGTTACATTTTGTTTGAAGTACTGGATGTTTACAACAATACTGGATATGCTGGACCAAAGGGATTAGCATTCACTGATCCAGAGGCTGTAGAACTCCAATTCAAAACAGATTCAGGGTTACCTGAAGATTTCGACGATGTCAATGTAAAATACTTTGAACCAGTTGTTGATAAAGAAGGAAGATTCTCATTAAGTGATGCTTTCGATAACACAACAAACGAATACGACTACTATCTCATTCGTGCTACAGTTCCTGAAAATACTTGGTATAGGGTTGATATTGTAATTGAAAATGGACTAATGGATAGTACTATGTACAACTTCATGAATTATGATGCATACTTTAACAGCTTTGTCTGGTTCTATTCTGTCTGGAATAAATATTATTCTTTAGATATCGGAGATTCAACTTTCAACTTCAATTATGATAGTTCTAACATCACCCGTGTTACTTTTGATACAGAATTTCGAGTGCTAGATCCTAATATGATTTTCATGTTTGGAGTTGAACACATCGATCTGAGTGGCAATGTTGAGTTTGTATTCACACCTTATGCATGTGCCCCAATTGAATCAATGGCATCAATAATATCTAAAGGATTAGGTCTAGCTGGAATAATTGCATTAGCTGCAATAGGTGGAGTTATTGGTCTTGGTATTTTAGTATTTGTAGTATTTAGGGTAGTTATTCCTAAAATAAAATCAAAAACTCCCGCAAGTCCTCCAAGTCAATACTAACCTTCTTCTTTTTTCTTTTTCTTTTTCTATTAATAGATTAGCTTATCTTTTCTCTAATCATATTGAAAAAAACAGTTAAATCGACATTTCCTCCTGATATTATTGCTCCGACTCTTTTGTTTTCTAGGTTAACTTTGCCGGATAAAATTCCTGCTAAGGAAACAGCACCTGATGGTTCAACAACAAGCTTCATTCTTGACCATAAAAATTCCATAGCATTAACAATTTCTTCTTCTGTAACGGTAATTATGTCAGTCACATGTTCAAGTATGATTTTAAATGTGTTAGAACCAAGAGAAACACGTAACCCATCAGCTATTGTGTTTGGGCTTAAGACTGGATGGTACTTCTTTTCTTTAAATGACCTATAAGCATCATCAGCATTCTTTGGTTCAACTCCAATTACTTTAGTTTTAGAGCTCAATTCTTTTGCAGCTGTGACAGTACCTGATAATAATCCTCCTCCGCCACAAGGTGCAAAAATATAGTCTAACTCCCCAACTTCCTCTATTAATTCATATGCTGAAGTTCCCTGTCCCCCAATAACATCCAGATTATTATTTGAATGAATTAATGTATACCCTTGTTCATCAATTAGTGTTTGAGTTGTTTCTTCTCTATCACCTGGATTTGTTCCACAGAAAACCACTTCAGCACCATATCCTTTTGTAGCTGCTACCTTTATTGACGGAGCATTTTCAGGCATAACTACTACTGCCTTTACTTCTGCCATTTTAGCTGCAAGTGATAGTGCTTGAGCATGATTTCCTGAAGAATGAGTAGTTACACCCTTAGCTTTAAGTTCTGATGGTAAACTTGAGATAGCATTGTAAGCACCTCTAAACTTAAACGAACCTGTTCTTTGAAAACTTTCCATTTTGAGAAAACAAGTAGCTTTAGATAATTGATTTAGCATTGTGGATGTCATAACAGGTGTTTTGTTGATTGTGTTCTTGATTCTATTATGTACTTTTTCTATCTTTTCTATCATAGTAAACTCACATCTAATGTTTACTCTTGCCTGTGAAATTGAAGGATTTTAGTTTAAGTGCAGGACAATTCATAGAGACACCAGTTGATTGCTCTTTACCAATCAAAGGTATGTCTTTGAGACAAGAAGTAAGTTTGTCAGTAAATCTGAAATTTTTAGCTGCAGAAACAACTTCTCCATCTTCAATGTATAAAATACCATCTCTTGTTAAGCCTGTAATTGCACCTAATTTACGATTAACAAAATTAGTATAATGTAATCTGTTAACAAAGAAACCTTTCTTAGTTTCTTCAATCATTTCTGGAATAGAGGAATCACCTGGATAAACTGTTAGATTGATAGGCATTACCATTCCAAAAATATAATCACTAAAAGGAATGACTTGATGCCCTGTGCTAAGTCCTTTGTCGTTTAAGTATCTTGATGCAATGAAATTATTATAAATAATTGATTTAGGAATACCTTCTTCAACCAGAAAAACTGGTTTTTTCCTCACACCTTCTCCATCTATTGGTGATGCTAGTAGAGTTTCAGGGTTCAATGGATCGTCTTGTAATGTTAATTTTGAGTCAAACATTTGAGAACCAATTTGGTCAGTAACAAAACTTTGTGATTCATGATATCCTAATCCATTAAATCCAAATGATAGGAATCTCATCAAAGTACTAGCAGCTCCAGGAGAGAGTACAACTTCATATTCTCCAGGCTCATAATCTTTTGAGGAACATGTACTTATAGATAATTCTGTTGCTTTTCTGGAAAGTTCTTCAGGTTTGAATAAACTCGGATTTCTTTCATGTTGTTCTTCTTTTGCATACCCTTTGTTTTCCTTTTCAGTTAAGGAATTGATAATTAGACTATTGTAGGTTATTCTATGAGAGATATCTATGCCATTAGAATTCAAAACTCTATAACGAAGATCAGTGATAGAAGTTGCACCTGCTAATTTGGCACTCTTATCTACAGCTTCAGCTTCAGCAATAGCTGTTTCTACTACATCTGCACGTTGATACTCATCCAGTAAATTACCTGTTGCATTAATAGATGGTATTATTTTATCCGAATCTTCAGGAAATCCTTGATAAAATGGAATTTCTGGGATAAAAGATAACATTGATTCCAATTGTGATATAGCTGAATCAATTGATTTTTTGGTAAGAGAGGTAAGAGATAAAGAACAAAGTTTTTTCCCTTTTGAAGCTTTGAAAAGAAATCTGTTTGTATGATCAGAAACATTTTGATGAATTGTGGATTCCGCAAATCTTGTAAGTGCATGCAATCTGTCAACACAACTTATCTCGTATGAATCAAATGAACTTGATTCAAAAGCCTTTACAGCATAATCGGTTAAAGAAATAAAATTTTCTGTGAACATGATATCACTCAAATACTTGTTTCTATCGTATTTTAACCACGATAGTTTCAATAAAAACATTTCTCTGAAAATTCTCTGTATCCCACCAAAATTGTTTTATTCTATTTCTTAACAGTAGGTGTTATGTTAGAATCTCCTTCTTCTGGTGTATTCATATGTGTTGAAGGAATCGATGGTTCAGGGAAAACCACTCATTCTAGATTACTCGTAGGATATCTATGTTCTCTTGGATTTGATGCAGTTTACACAACTGAGCCTACTAGATATTCGTTACCTGGTAGAAGATTAAGAGAAAGTTTCTTTTATCCTGAACGTTTACCTGTTGAAGAAGAATTCAAGCTTTTCTTGGAAGATAGGATTATTCATCTTAGGGATGAAGTTATTCCTATGTTGAAGGATGGAAAAATAGTTGTTACAGACAGATATTATTTCTCATCTGTAGCATATCAGGGTGCAAGGGGGTTGGATTGGAACTTCATTCTTGAAGAAAATTTAAAGGTTTCAATTGTTCCAAACATTGTCTTGCTTTTAGATTTGCCAATAGATGAAGCAATAGCTAGAATATCTGCAGAGAGAGAAGAAGGTGTAAATACATTTGAGAAAAAAGAGAATCTGCAAAAAGTAAGTGAAATTTACTTTAAACTAGCTGAAAAATTCCCGGATTTAATTCATGTTATGAATGTAAATAAATCAATTCAAGAAGTAGAGGATGATCTTCAAAAATTCATTGTTGAATATTTGGAGAAAAGATGAATTACTCTTTTAGAAACAAAATTACTAAAACCAATACTGAAATCAAAACAACCATTGTGATAATATCAATAAATCTAATTCTCACATCAAAATAAATATTTTTTCTTCTTTTTGGAATGAATCCTTTAATCATCATAGATTCAGCTAAATCAATACCTCTGTTTATTGAACCTGCAATTAAGGGCTTTAATGTTTTTTTAAGATTATAGAATTGTTTTCGAATTTGCCAACTTTTTGCTGTTAATCCTTTAATTTTTCTAGTATCATTTACTTCTCTTGCTTCCTTTGCAGTCACTGGGATAAACTGGTAAATAGTAATAATAAACCAAACCAACATAGCAGGGATATACATTCTCTCCAAAGAGAGAGCTAACTCATAAGGTTCTACTGAATGGAAAAACCAAGACACAATCAGAAAAGATGTGACAAATCGGCATAAAATAACTGCATAAAGAAGGTAGACATTTTCAACAGCAAGAGTAATATTTGCAAGAAGTGTAGCAATTAGAGAAAATAATGAAAGAAAGAATAACGATAGAAGTATAAACTTTGTTTTTGCCTTTTCAAGGAGAACTATGAAAAGAGAAAACACTGCTAAACTACCCAATAAATATATATTGTCTGAATAAAGGACAGAAATAAGCACCACAAGAACTACTATTGCTTTTGTTCTTGGATCGAAACTGAATCTTCTCCTCAGAAGGTTTTTTCCTATGTCTTTTATTACAACTATTTCCACTTTTATCACTCCTTTATAGAACTTTCAAAATAATCAGTATAAGAATCAATATCAAATTGTTCTATTGGAAGTCTAAATTTGATTTGACCATCTTTTAATCCTAGCACCTCATCAGCGACTTCATGAACCCATTTCATGTTATGTGAAATTACTATTATAGTAGTTCCCTCAGCTTTCAGAGTTTCAATCTGATTTTTAATCCAGGATTTATTATTGTCATCCAAACCACTTGTAATCTCATCTAAAATTAGAACTTCTGGTCTATGATGTATTGTTGAGAGAAAAGCCAGTCTTCTTTTTTCTCCGTGAGACAGTGAATGAGGGTTATATTGTAGTAGTTTTTCTAAGCCGCTTTGTCTCGAATTTATGATAATATCGTCAGAGATTATTTCTTTTCCAAGATTTCTAGATATTAATGAAATTTCATCTATAGTTTTTTCTTCAAAAAATTGTACATCTGGATTTTGGAAAACAACACCAATTTTCTGAGTTCTCTCAATCCAAGAAAGAGATTTCAGATCTATGTTATCTATTTTAACAGAGCCGTTTTTCTGTTTATGTAACCCAATAATAAGTTTAAGTAGAGTTGTTTTTCCTGAACCATTATCACCTACAAGTGCTAGAACTTGACCTTCATTGATTTTAAATGAAATATCTGATATCTGAAATTCATTTGAAAAACCAAAATTAAGATTTTCAACACTTAACTTAGCAGTTGTATCAATGTCAACATCAGTTGTAATGATTGATTTCTCTTTCTTTGTTTTAGAAATAGGGCTTTTTTTGGGAAGAATTTCATCCACTATTCTTCCCATATACATTTTAATGACTCTTGAAGCAAATTGCAAATATTCTTCATACTCATGGGTTGCTATTATTATTGTTTTTCCCTTTTTGTTTAATTGGTACAATGTTTCAAGAATTATCTTCTTGTTAGCTTGATCTAAATTTGCTAAAGGCTCATCCGCGATAATTATCGCTGGTTTATTAACAATAGCTGCTGCTATTGCAACAAGTTGTTTTTCCCCTTCTGATAGTTCGTTTAATTTTCTTTCAAAAATCTTCTGAATGTTTAAATCTTTAACAACAGAATGAACCTTGGACATAATTTCAGATTTTGTATATTTCTGGTATTCTAAAGAAAAAGCAATTTCTGAGAATACGTAAGGTGTAACAAAGGAATTTTCAATCCTTTGTGGAATATATCCTATAAGTTTTGAAAGTTCAGAGGTCTGCGAATTAGAGATTTCAATATCATTCAATTGTAGATTTCCTTGTTTTTCTCCTTCATAGAATTTTTCTAATAAACCTAACATCGAATAGCATATAGTACTCTTACCTGAACCACTAGCACCTGTAATTACCAAGAACTCTCCTCTGGAAACTGAAAGATTGAAGTCAACAAGTGCAGGTTGATCTCTGAATAAATACTTGAAACTGAAGTTGTTAAATGAGATGGTGGTTTCTTTCACAACTCAACCTCCAAAATACTACTTATTCTTGATTTCACTTAAAATTAAATCTAATATATATTCCAATAATTTCTCTTTATCTTTTGGGAAACTTTCAACTGTTTTGATATTCATCCCTGCAGCAGTTAAATGACCTCCACCAGAACCATGGAACTTATTTGCTATATTGTTTGCAATTTCTCCAAGGTTAACATTATTTTTCTTAGCGAACTGAACTGAACTTCTCAAACTAATCCTTATCTCATCTTCTTGATTTAGTGCAACAATTGCTGCAAAATCTGTTCCAACACCTATCAAAGAACGTGCTACAGATGATTCAAAACTACTGATATAGGATATTGTGTAAATGTTTTCGCCATCTTTATAATGCAAAGCTCTCTTTGTTCCTTTTAATCTAGCCATTCTTTCAGATACTGTCATTTGTGATTGCAATGTAGAGAGCGCCTTTTCATAATTTCCTCCATTTTGAATAAGTAATTCTACTGTAGAAAAAGTTGATGAAGAAATATATTGAAATCGTCTTGAATCAAAAATCATTCCTATTAGAAGTAAAGTGGCTATATCTGCAGGTGGTTTAATTTTCAACTCAAGGTAAATTTGGGATAGGATCTCTGCTGTTGAAGATAACTTCTTGATTATCGAATAATTAACTTGATCTGTGAAATCATGATGAGAGTGGTGATCTATTACAAAGGATAAACCTTTTTTTTCAAAAAATTTACTTAATGAAAATCCCCCGATTTGCTCAAGATTGTTTGTATCACAAAGGAAGATTGCGTCTAAATCTATGTTTTCTATAGTATCCAAGAATCTATCTTTTGTAAACTCTAATAGTTTTTTAGATAATGTACTCATAGTATGAGAAAACAGATATATTGTTGATGAAGGAACATATTTTTCTAGTAAATACTTCAAACCAATTGCACTTGATACTGAATCAGGATCAGCATTCTGGTGTGTAAAAATACCAATATATTTGGTGTTTTCTTGATTAAGTAAATCTACCATTTTTAAGAATTCTTGAGACATTTCAGTTCCTCCTTTAGAGTTATTTGGCCATATTCAAAAAGCTCTTGTTGTAAACTCTCTAATTGTGAGGAAGATAATCCTCCAGCAATGTCTAAATCTAAAGCTAAAGTGAGTATGTTGTCTGGAGTTTGTGAAAGATTTACAATTATACTATAATCTGTAAGAAGTTGTCCAGATGTATGATTCTGAATAAAATTGAGAATTTTCTCTTCTACATTAAACGCTATTTCTTCCAATTCCTCATCAGTTAAGGCTTTTATTCCTATATCTTCTATTTCAGATGACATTTTTGTTTTACTCTTAAAATAATTGAAGAAGAGTTGAAATGGGAATTATTTCTTCCCCATAAGCTTCTCTTGTAGTTCTTTTACGGAAGCCATTAGTTTCTTTTCTCTATTGGTTAACGAGGAAAGTCTGACTTCAATTTTTTCTTGTTCTTCTGTAAGGTAAGTTTTGATATCTTCAACACTTGATTGGAACAACAATCTTCCTGCGGAACGATAAATAACTGTAGAAGAATCCATGTCTTTTGTTTCTTTCAGTGCAATATCTACATCACGTTTCTCTAGCTCAAGCTGTTGCAAATTCATTCGAATAACTTCCAATTGCTGAACAAGTTGGTTGAATCGTTGAATGTCTTCCTGTTGCTCTGGTGTAATTTGTGGTGCTGCCATTTGTTTTACTCTCACGTATATACTAAAACAATGCAGCAGTGTAAATCAAATAAATCTTTTGATAAACGGGAAACAGAGCACAATCTAATTTTTGGATATTAATATTGCCATTATTGTATACTTGTTGTTTCAGAACTCACAAATTAATAAAAAATAAAAGAAAAAGAAAGGAAAAAATCTTAGATACAGCGATAAACTGAGGTAGGACCAATTTCTCTATATTCTTTGCGGGTGACCCACAATTTAGCGAATGTTTTTAGAGAACTTAAAATACTACCACCAATCCAGACTGAATATCTTCTTTCAGGTGGGGCAATGATTTTAACTTCCATTGTTTCTGGAACAAGTTCAGTTAATTCTTTGTGTAAACGTTCCTTAAGACCTGGGAACATTGTTGAACCACCGGATAAAACGATATTTGCATATAGATCTCTTCTGAGATCGACATCACAATTCTGGATGGATCTATAGATTAATTCATCTAATGGGTTTTCTTCTGAACCGATAGCACCTGGATTAAAGAACAACTCGGGAGCCATGAAACGCTCGGCACCAATGGTCAATGTTTCACCATCGGGTAGTGTATATGTCTTTTCCATTCCAGATACTTTTTCTGCTAGTTTTAGTTCCTTTTCAGGATCTAAAGCTACGTAACAAAGGCGCTCCTTAATATCACGGACTATTTCTCTTTCAGCACTGCTGGATAGAGAATATCCTCTTTGACGTAGAAGTCTTCTGAGGTAATCTGTAACATCTCGACCACCAATATCGGATCTGTGTATCGCGTGACTGATTGCGAAACCTTCATAGACAGGAACAATGTGAGTAACTCCATCTCCTGAGTCTACAACTATTCCAGTTGTACGACCAGAAGCATAAAGTGATAGAATAGCTTGCATTGATATATACATTGCGGGAACATTGAATGTATCAAACATTAATTCTGCCATTTTCTCCTTGTTTTGATTTTTGTTTAATGGAGGTTCAGTTAATAGAACAGGATGTTCATTTGGATTGACTCTTAAATCATTATAAAATGTATAATGCCAGATTCTTTCCATAGCATCCCAATCTTGAACTTGTCCATGTTCGACTGGATAAACAAGTTTCAAAACACCACGAAGGTTAATTGCTTCTTCTCCAATGTAATACTCACGAACATAATGTTCGACATCAGTCATGATGATCTGATATTTTGGATAACCAATTATTGTTGGAAAAACACTTCTTGGTTGATCCTCGCCTGCAAAACCGTTCTTTGTAAAACCTGTACCGTTATCTATAACCAGCGGTTTATTTTGAATCATCTCTTCCATAGATATCACTTTT
>JAEOSZ010000108.1 GCA_016840095.1 Candidatus Heimdallarchaeota archaeon | reverse complement strand
TTAGAAAGAATTAGGTGTGAACAAAAGTGAGAATAACTGTAGTAACCGCAATTGGTGGAGGAAAAATAGATTTAGATGTAGATCCACATTCAACAGTTGCACAATTAAAGAGAGAAGTTGCTAAGAAGAAGAAGATTCCTGCTAACACAGTCATTATAGTTTTTCATGGAAAACAATTAGATGACAGTGAAATACTTAAACAAACAGGAATGATGGATGGCGATAAATGCTATCTCATTGCCAGAACTAAGGGTGGTCTTTAGTTTTATTTTGCTACTTCTTTAATTTCAATTTTCTTTCTCATAAGCTTGTTTTATAAAATTTCTAGTTATTTTCAATGTAATAGTAAAAAGAAACTTATACCAGTTCATTCTATATAAAACACTCAAGGAGTTCTTCAAATGGATGAAGATGAGCGCTACTCAAGACAACAACTTATTCCTGGATGGGATCAATTTAAACTTGATACATCTAGTGCTGTTTTGGCTGGAATTGGCGCTATTGGAAGTTATGTAGCTACTGTACTCGTCTCTTCTGGAATAAAAAAACTAACAATAATTGATTTTGATACTATCGAAACTTCAAATCTGAATAGACAATTGTTGTTCAAAGATGAAGATGTTGGTAAATCGAAATCAGAAACAGCTGCAAAAAGATTAAAAGAAATCAATCCAAATATCAAAATTGATTTCTTCCATAAAAAAATGCAAGATGTTTCTGTATCAGTTTATGAACAAGCTGATGTCATAGTTGCTTGTTTGGATACTTTTATTGATAGAAGGTGGATTAATTCAATGGCTGTTAGGGTAAAAAAACCTCTTGTCATGGGTGGTATGTTTGCCTTCCTAGGTAACGCTCAAGTAATAATCCCCCACGAAACAGCATGTTTTGAATGCCAACCTTTAGTACCTGAAGAAGAACTTGCTCAAGCATGTAGTCCATTTGGAGAAGAGAGAAAAAAAGATAGAAAGGAAATAGAAATTGGACCTCCTCTACCCGCCGTTGCTCCATTATCATCTATAATTGGAGGAATTATGGCTCAAGAAGCATTGAAATTAATTCTAGAGCTAGGTGAAAAACTGACCAATTATCTCTTTTATGATGGTCTTAACAATGCAGTTACCATCATTGAGCTAGAAAAATCAAAAGAATGCCCAGCATGTGGAGAGATGTACAAACTTGAACAAATAGAGTTTGTTGCACTTTCAACAGAAACTGTAAAAGATTTCAGAATGAGATTAATGTTAACATATGGTTTAGAAAAACCAGATTTAATGTTTCAAGGCAAAATCTTAGATATCGAATCGTTTTTAGAAGACGCAATAAAAACTGATAAAGCTGTAATTTTCGTTCTAGATAAGAATCTAGCCCAACCAATAAAAATAGTATTACAAATATCAGATTAATGACCCTTTTTTCACTTTTCAAATGCAATATTTTTTAAACTTTGATTGTAATCAAATTATATAGAGACATAATTTAATAAGGTGAACAAAATTTCCACAGATGATTTCCTTCTTGCAAATGAAATGCAACTAGTATTTGATAAACAATTAAATTTCGAACCTGTTAGAGGTAATTTGAAACAATGGAAAGGGTATGTCGGAACAATAGAAGATACTGAAATTCCAATCTTTGCCAATGTTTACATTCAAGATGGTTTTCCAGATGTTCCTCCATTTGTTGACATAACTCCTAAAGTAAATCACCCAAATGTAGATGAAGATGGAACTTTAAGTATGCGTCTTCTAGCAGAATGGGAACCAAGATATCACATTTATCAGATCATGATTGATATTAAACAACTCTTCATCAATGTTCCAGCAAAAGCATATAAAACAAAAATCAAGAAACCTAAAATGGAACAAAGATATACAGGATTACCTAGTTCAACTATTCCTGTCAGAACACTACCTCAAGCTTCCTTTGTTAGCATGGATCCAGAAATTGAGGAAGAAAAGCGCTCAATTGATAGTTCAATAATGTTTTATCAAAACCAAATAGAGCAAGTTACAAGAGATATAGAAAAAGAAAGAGAATCTCTTTTGAAAGAAGGTGGAATTGCCGTACAAAGTAGAACCAAAGAAATTTCTATTTCAAGAGAAGAGGATTTAAGATCAGAATCTTTAGCAGTTCAAGATACCTTAGAAGTTATACAAGAAAAATTTGAAGATGGAGATATGACAAATATCGATTATCTCAAGCTGCATAAAAGATATACTAAAAAAGGATTTATAGCAGAGAAACAACTTAATAAAATTAAAAGTAGCTCAAGTGGTGACATGACAAAAGCAGAAGATAAGATATTGAATTTAGAAGCTGATCTATTTGCATCGATTGCAACATTAGACAATCTTGTGAGAGGATATGAAAACAGTGAGATTGAACAGATCGCGTATAGAAAACAACTACGAGCTCTCATTAGAGGGATTTTCAAGACAAGATTAGAATTAGAAAAAGTAGGTTTTAAATTAGATAACTTCATTAAGCGAGAAAATCTGGAAAATAGGTATCCAAAAGGAATCAAACAACTCATGGCAGTTGAAGGTGAAGAAACCGCCGATACAAATTCAATTCCATTTGATACCCTTAAGAAGATGCCATCTAAAACAGCTGATTTCGTATCATCAGCAATTGAACTGATAGATTTAACACGATTAAGATCAGTAGCTAGAGCAGATCTCTTACTCGCAGACATAGAAGAAATGATACACATTCTGACAACATTCCCTTCAATTCCCAAAGATCACTGGGCAATTGAAGATATGAACAACTGGCGTGATATCATTGGTAAATACAAACCTCAGGAGATAATTAAAGAAGAAGATTGTGAAAAATTAGAATTTCAAGCAGCTCGATGGCTTAATGACTTTCGAAGAGTTTTGAAGGAACTCTAATGCCAAAAGCTTGTTTTGATTCTTTAATTCCTTTCTTTCCATTCTTTATGATAAGTTACTAGGTGAATTACTTGGAAAGAACTAGTTCCATTAACGATATGTTCGTAAACATTCGAAAGGAAATGTTTGAATTAATCAACATGATAGAAATTAAAATAGATGTGGGCTACATTCTTGAGGAACTAGAGAATATTTCTTATGAAATAAAAAATCTTGGGGATGAAGGGAAGAAGATTCATGAAGAGATGATGCAAATCTATAATTCTTATTTCAATAAATACAAAAACAAACTAGCGGCATTTCTTTCACCTAGAGAGAGTAGTTCTTTAACTGAAAAGATAAAGAGATGGCTCTTAAAATTAGCAGACGTTATATAATTAATAATTTAGCAATGTATTTGAGAAGATATAAATAAGTCCTAGACAATAACAAAGTTGGAGATAGAAGTGGGTTTAAGAGACATAGAAAAAAAGATCAAAGTTAAATCAGCTTTTCAAGTAAAAGAAGCAGAACTAATGATCAAAGAATTAGAACAGATGATTAATAACATTAGTGAAGTTAAGAAACAGCTGAAAAAGTTTGAGAAAAAATATGGAGACAAAATCTCTGAAAATAAAGATTATTATGATAAATTAGCAAATTTGAGAGAAGAATTAGGGTTACCCACAGAAATTGGACGCTTTGATTGGAAAGAAGCTCCAACTCTTAAAGATAAGCTCTCAGGAAAAGGTTTCTATGATGTGCTAGCTAACGAACTTCTTGAAATAGGACAACAATTGATTCCAGAAAATGGCGGTATTATGGCTTTGGGAGAATTATTTACACAACTCAATAAAACTCGTCCTGGCAGAATGGTCTCAATTGATGATATGTATAGATCTTTAGAGAAGCTAATTAATTCTCAATTAATTCCTCCTTACAGAGTATTAGATTCTGGTTTAAAGATAATAGAATTTGTACCAGTAGAATTTAGTCCTGATCATGATGTTATTCTAAATTATGCATCTAGAGTTGGATTTGTTACTAAGGAAGACTTGTTAATGAGAACAAGTTGGACTGAAGAGCGAATAGATAGATGTTTAAAATTCTTTGAAGAAAATAGTATTGCTAGAGTAGACAGAAGTTATTCAGAAGGAGTGAAATACTGGTTCCCTGGATTGATGAGTCTTTAGATGAGAAAAAAAATTGTTTAAAACACTTTATCAGCTTCAAACTGAATTATAGTTTTTTCTTTATTTAACCATCGAGCAACTTTACGTTCTACTAGCATCTCGCAAACTATTATCAAATCATCAGCAGGTAAATTGCCCCATTTTTCGTTCATCTGAGTTAAATCATAAAGAGAATGTACTTCTACAACTCTTCCAGTCTCAATCATGAAATCTAAAAGGGCATCAGCCCATTCGTCATTTGACTTCCAATAAATTCGGGCTCTTGTTTTAGTATCTTCATCTAACCAACGGGCAATATTCTGTTGAACTAAATGATCAATTACACTTCTTACTTGTGCTAGTGTCAGTCTCTTTCCCAATTCCTTATTGTTGAAAGGATGGACACTTCTCAAATCATTGATGTTTATAATATGAATAACAAAAATACGAGAATAATCCAATACTATAGCTGACCAACTTTGCAACCAAGATTCTACTTGATCATCCTTCTTTGGTTTAATATACATCCAAGGTCTTTTTACCCATGCTGGAAGCTCTTCCTCAAATTCTAATTCTAAAACTGCCCTTTGGTCTTTTGAAAGATCCTCTTTAACTATAATAGCATCAACAGCAGGTAAAGTTGATTTGAGTTCTTCAGCTGTTATCTCTAATCCCTTTATACTAGCTTCAATAAGCTTTAGTTTTTCATCTGAAACTTCTTTTTCTTCCTTTAATTTTTTCAGATCTATTTCAGCTGATTTCTCTTTCTTTGGCTTCTTCTTCTCAGTAGTAGACATGGGTCAAACCTCTAAATTCATGCACTGCTGCCAAATTCTTCATTCCATCTATCGTATTTCTCAATCTCATCATCACTTACAGATGGATTGATAGCCTCAATAGCCTCAAGATAATCATCTTGTGTTACTGCTCTTGCTGTTATTGAAGTATCATCAATTGCTCCTGCCATATCCATTTCTCTAATTGGTGTCATGATTGCTTCTCGGCATACCATTGCAATATCAGAACCAGAATACCCATCGGTGATTTCAGCTAAAACTTCGAAATCAACATCATCTCCTAATTCTACACCTTTAGAGTTAAGCAGAAAAATAGCTCCACGAGCAGCTAAATCTGGTAATGGGATATAAATTCTTCTCTCAAATCTTCTTCGGAAAGCAGCATCAATTGATTCAGGTATATTAGTTGCACCTACAGTAACAATACGATCTGTTTCTGAACTGGATAAACCATCCATTGATGTCAGCAGTTCTGTCTTCACTCTTCGCATTGCGTCGTGTTCTCCTCCTCTTGCACCAGCTAGTGCATCAACCTCATCCACAAAAATAATACTAGGTTGTCTTTCATCTGCTAACTCGAAGAGCTGTTTAACCAGTTTCTCTGATTCACCAAGCCATTTTGAAATTATGGAGGATGCACTTACATTGAAAAAAGTTGCTGCTACTTCAGCTGCAGTTGCTTTTGCTAATAGAGTTTTACCGCACCCAGGAGGGCCAAAAAGTAAGATACCTTTCCAGGGTCTCCTTGCCCCTGAAAACAAATCTGGTCTCATTAAAGGTAGAACAATTGCTTCTCTCAAAGTCTGTTTAGCAGTTTCTAAGCCTGCAATATCATTTAGAGTAATGTTTGGTTTCTCTGTAACTATTATATCTGATATAGCACTTTCTAGTTTTTCTTCTTCCTCATCACTACCTGCTGTGGATTTTCTTTCTTTTTTCTTTTCTAAAAGCTCTTTTAGTTCCTTTGCTCTACTTATGTACATATTTGCTTTCTTCTTAAGAGAACCAGCAACCTGTGGGTTTCTTTCAAATTTTATAGCCTTCATTAAAGCTTCTGCAGCATCCAAATAATGAGGTATAGCTTCGCTGTAATTTTTCTCTTTATCATAAGAATAAGCTTTAACTGCAAAATCTCTTGCGTGATCGATTAATCCTTGAGCAGACACGTGATTCACAACCTCTATCTATTAATTCCATTTATCTAATATAAAATGTTTCATTTTGTTTCATACAGAATCTAAGAAAAACTCATATTTATTGTTAAAAGTAAAAAATAAAAATTCAAAAGAGGAAGAATTATTGCTTATCTTCACTCATTTTTTTCTTTAAGCCTTCAAGCTCAGCTTCAAGCTCTGATGTATCTTCAGTCTCACTTGTTCCTACTGGAGTTGATGGAAGACCGCTAACATCAGGTAAACTTGTAGTTGTACCTAAATCCATCTCAGCTTCTAATTGAGCTAATTGCTCATCAATTGCAGCATCATCTTCAAAATCTAGAATACCTTCAGATAAACTTGGATCAGACAGAGCTTCGGTCATCATTTCGATTTGGTCTCTCTGTTCCATAACAGAATCCATAACACGTTCTGTCCTTTCTGGAGATACAGTTTTTATTTTCTCCCCAACAACTTTTGTACCAAGCTCCATTGCTTTTACAGTTTCTGCTGTTGAAGTAGCTGTTTGTATGCTGTCAATTTGAGCTTGAAGATTCATCGCTGTGTTATGAACTGTATTTAATCTTTTCATGAAAACAGCTCTTCGTTTAAGAGCTTGTCTTGCTCCAGCTTTGTTACCAGCTTTGAGCATTTTTGAGGCTAAGATTTTTTGTTCATCTGATTGTCTTTCAAGATTTCTAGCTTCAGCTTGTAATCTGTTTTGTTGCCCTTTGAGAGTAGCTAATGCATCTGCATCTTCTTTTCTCTTCTTTCCAAAAAGCCAATTCTTAACCATTTATAATCACCTTTTAATCCTCTTCTCGTCTTCTTAATTTTTGGATTTCTTCCTCTAAGTCATCAGTCTGCACAACACCAACTGTTGGTAAGCCAGCTTGAGTAGAAACACCTAATTCAGCAGCTGTTTGTTCAATCAATCTATCGACTTCAGCTGGATCAGAATCAGCAATTAGCAAATCATCAATACCATCCTCGATGGTTCCTGTTGATTCTTCTATACCATCAATTGAGCTTTCCATGTCTTGAATCACTCTATCTAGATCCGGAATTTGAAGTTGAGCATTTGCTGCTCTTAACGCATTGGCTATACCATGCATTTCTTCTGCCATACTGGCTGCAGTATCTGCTCGTTCGAGTTTGAAAATTAGACCATTCATTCGGGAAACTAGTTTTTGATATCCAAATTCCCATCGTCTACTACGAACTATATCTGTTGCGAATAACCTTGCAGATTCCAAATCTCCTCGTTGAATACTTTGCTTCATTTTCAGTTGCATTTTTGACTCATCACGAGCAAGTTTTCTTTGTGCTCTTTCTAATCTTCTTACTGTTAGTCGAAGATTAATAATGTGGTCACGAGGGCTCTTCTTTGTACCTAATAGCCATCCCATAAAGTCTCGAAACATCTAAATCACTGCTTTAAATTTTGTCTATACCTATTTAAGCTTTCGTAGTTATTATATGTATTGTTTCAGAATTGATTCTAATATCCAGATTCTTAAATTGCTGTCTTTCCGAAATTTTTAAATTAACTTACTATAACTGACCATGAAAATAGGTGTAATTAGATGCGTTCTAAGAATAAATCAACAAGAAGATGGACCCTACTAGGGCTCTTGACTAGTTTAGTGATGTTAGCTGCTAATTCAGTCTTTGCTGCGGAACCAGGAGACTTAGGCCCAATTGGTGCAGGATTAGCTGTTGGTATAGCTGGTATAGGAGCAGCTATAGGCATGGGTATGGCAGGTAGTGCAGCTATAGGAGCAATTACAGAAAAACCAGAGGTTTTTGGAAAAGCCTTTCTCTTCATAGTACTTATTGAAGCTGTAGCTATCTATGGATTGCTAGTTGCTATTCTAATGGTATTTTAAGAACAATACCTAACTTTCTTTTTTTTAGTGATTAACATGACAGAAGAAAAAAAACAATTGAAATCTCCAGCTGGAATAAAACTTGCATCACTTAAAGATTTAGTGCGATTAGTTATATCAAGTGTTGGACCAGACCGAATCGCAGGATATATTGGCAATTTTACCGAAGAAGACAGAACTATTTATTTCATTTTCAATACTAGTTTAGGTTATTATGAACTTAATGCTCTTCCAATAATAGTTTGGACAGATGAGAAAGAAATGCCAACTAAATCATTTATTAGATACAAAACATCAACAAATGAAACAATTGATTTCTCTGATGATGCTACAGATCCCAAATGGTTAAGCATTCCAATAGTAAAATTTGAAATAATGCCTGAATTCCTTAAAGTCTGGAAAAACTAATGGGAGAGAAATTAACTTTTAAAACTCCCACAAATCATCAAATTCTGCACTTTTTCTTTGAATATCATCCAATTGTCGTTTGAGTCTATGATGCTCACTAGTAAGTTTTCTTAGTAAACCATCTATACCCTTAGTTCCTCGAGCTCCATGTCTTCGTGTTTCATTCAATCTGTGAATCTTCCTTTCTACTGCTAATAATTGCTCAAACAACTTCTTGAATCTGGCATCTTGCCCTTCTCTCCAATAAAGTTCCCTCTTCAATTCTCGCTTATTTAGTAAGTAAGCTCGTAGATGACTCACGTTTCTTTGTATATTTGTTTTCAATTCATTGATTGTTAGAGAATAATACTTAAGATCCTCAATTATAGATGATTTGTGAATAGAGTAATCAATATAATTTTCAAGTATTTCAAAATAAATCACAAATTGTTCAAGATTTTCTTTTCTTCCAAGAAATGAGTATGTATCCAATCTAGTTTTAAATCGAAACATATCTCGAGATAATATTCTAGAGATAAACTTCTTGTTTATAATATAAGATAAGCTTACAGTTTCTTTTGTTTTAAGTTTAACATTGAACAAACCTTTTTCTCGTAATAAGTATAGATTCTTGTTTGTAAGTACAATGAGGAATTTTTTAGGTAACTTGTTATTTTTCTTTAACCAAATGCGTGGAAGTATAGAAATAAGATGTTCATCCTTATCTTCAGGCAGAAGATGGTGGATCTTACTTAACAAACCAAATTGAAAGCTCAGAAAATCAACTTTTTGGTTAAGAAACTGGAAATCTTCATTGATTTCATTGAACTTTGATTCTATTGTAGTATCAAGTAAATCTAATCTATTTTCAAGTAAATTAAGAATTTCTTCACCTCTTTCTATATTATCAAGATTTGTGAACCTCATATACCCAATAGTACGAAGCTTCTCATCTATCATTGCAAAAGTATCATTTTCGAACTTGACCAACTGATCAATGAATGTTGAGATTTTTCCCCTTAAAAGAGTAATTTCATCTTCCACATCACCAAAAAGCATAATTTTCGCTTTTCTCATATCATAGACATTCTTAACAATTTCAAGATATTTCTGAGTTAAATTCCATACTTGAGAAAGTTTTTTGTTTATTAGAGAAAATGAGGAAAATATCAAATGAGGAAGCTGTTGATGATAAAGAAGACCATCTTCTACGTCAATTGATTTACACCATTCACAGCTATTAGTAGGTTCATTTCTGGAAAATTCTGTTGCGGATCCACATTTCTGACATTTAGAATCTAGACTCTCGATTCCACATGTTGAACAAGAATAAACTGTATTTGACATGTGAATATGTTCAGTACAAAGTTTCCTTTTACAAGATTTACAATAGTATTGTGCGGGACCACTACAAAAGCTACAACTAGATATTGCCGGCAAACATTACACCCAGTTTTAGTAAAAATTGACAATTTTGTTTATTTATAGATGTAATATCTGGAAAATAGTATATTAAAAAGAATGAAGTAAATTGAAATAATCTCAATCACAAGTTCAAACCAATAATTTTATTTTTTGATAAGTTTCTGAAAAACCATAGAGGAAATCCAAAATGAAAATTTCTGATAGAACAGCAGGATTTAGTTATGCAATTAGGGATGTTATTGCTGCAGCAAATGAGGTTGAAGCTAAAGGCCACAAGGTAATTAAGCTAAATATTGGAGACCCAATAAAATATGGGTTTAAAACTCCTAAAATACTAACAGAAGCGCTTCGATATGCAGAAGATGAGAACTACAATTATTATGCAGATTCTCAAGGAATTCTAGAATTCAGAGAAGCTATTGCAGATTATGAAAACAGAAAATATACAATCGGAGTTACTGCAAACAAAGTGGTTGCAACAGCTGGTGTTTCAGAGGGAATTCAAATGACATTAATGTCATTTACAAATCCAGGAGATAGAATCCTAATTCCGGGTATTCATTATCCAAGTTATTCAGGAAATGGCACAATTTTTGGAAATGATATGCAATATTACAAAACAGTAGTTGAGGACGATTTTTATCCAGATCCAGACCATATTCGTTCATTAATGAACGATAGAACAAAACTAGTCTTTCTTAATACGCCAAATAATCCAACAGGATCAGTATACCCTGAGAAGATTTTGAAGGAGATAGTAGACATTGTAGGTGAATATGATGCTTGTATTGTTTCAGATGAAACTTATGATCTCCTTGTTTTGGATGAAGGACTCAAACACACTGCTACAGCTGAAGTAGCTAAAGATGTCCCAGTTATTGCTTATAATGGATTTAGCAAAGTCTTTCTAGCCCCCGGATGGCGATTAGGCTATGCTTATATTCACGATCCACTCGGTAAAATAGAAGAACCATGGGATGGCTTAAACAAACTAACAAGACTAAGACTATGTGCTTCTACTCCTTTACAAAAAGCAGGTACTGAAGCACTGAAGCAAGATCAAAGGTCATATCTTCCTGAAACAATAAAAACTCTAAAAGAAAGAAGAGATTTAATTTACAAGAGATTATCAGAGATGGATGGAATTACAGTAAACAAACCAAAAGCTGCATTTTACATTTTCTCAATGATTTCTATGGATCAATTCAAATGGAAAAATGATAAAGAGTTTGTTTTTGATTATCTGAAACAAAAACATATCTTGACAGTTTTTGGTTCTGGTTTTGGCCCATATGGAAATGATGGATTCAGAATGGTTTACTTGCCAACTCTTGAAGAAATAAAAATTGCAATGGATAGGTTGGAAGAATTACTCAGAGAGAATAGAATCTGATTTTTCTTTTTCATCTTTCTTTCTTCTTAATGATTTTATTTGTATATATTGAGATACGGACGTTAAAACAATTCCAGCTAAGATAACTAGTGCAAATAAGATTGTTATAACTTCAGGAGTTTGTGTTAAAGGGAAAATTAAAACTCCAAGAATTGTTGCGCCAATGGGTTCTCCTAAAATAGCTACACCTACAACGAAAGCAGGTAACTTTCTCAACGTATAGTTATATGTTGCATGACCAATTAATGATGGTCCTAATGCAGATACAATAAATAGCAAATACACTAATGCTGAAAATCTGAAAACTTCATACTCTTCAGCAGATGTTCTACTAATGATTAGATTGTAAATTAATAAAGACAAAGCTGATGCTAGATTTACTAAAGCAAAATATGGCCACAGAGGAGAATCTTGAAGAATTTTCTTGCCAATAAGAAAATAGAATGTTACAGTTAATGCGCCGATTAATGAAAACATTATACCTAGTAGCAGATTAACATTATCACCTCCAGGAGAAGCAAATGCAAGTAAAACTCCACCAGCAAATGCTATTCCAATGCCTAAAATCCCAACTAGGTTAATCTTTTCTTTGAAGAAGATGAAACCAAAAATAGCTAGAAATATGGGAACAGCATCTACAAGTGTTGTAGAAATTGCTACATTGACATATTCAAGAGAAATAAACCATGTAGCAAAATGAACTGCTAACAAGAGACCTGAAAAAAATATCCAATGATATCTTTTAACTGTGTTTTTTTCTGTAATCCACTTTATCTTTTTCTTATAGAGTGAAAGGATTAAAGCTCCAATACCTGCAAAAAAAGTTCTATACATAGCAGTAACTGCTGGTGGAACACCTAAATCAATTAGATAAACTACAATAATTGCGGAAAAAGAAACAGAAATTATCGCAATAAACAGCTGTAAATATGGTAAAGACCGCCGATACAATGTTTTTTGTGTTCCTGTTTCATGCCCCAAATTTGTGCACCAATCTCATCTCATTTAATGCTATACCCATTAGATATTTACCTATAATATGACCTAAACAACCTTCTACAGCATAACGCTCTCCAAATTTTTCTACTTTATCTCTTCTACAATCTGGTGAGTAAATTAATACAGGTACCGGGTCAGCAGAATGATCCTTAAAACTACAAGGACTACTATGATCCCCAGTAATCATTACTACTAAATCTCCTTCGTAATTTTCAGGTAAGAATCTGCTTACTTCCTTATCTACTCTTTCTATGAATTCAACTTTTTCTTTAAACTTACCATCATGAGAATAATTATCAGTTCCCTTAACATGTGTGAAAACAAAATCATAGTTTTTTAGAGCATCTTGAGCAATATCAAATTTAGCAACTAAATCGGTTGTTGTTCCTCCTGACATTCTAGGATCTTCAATTATGTGCATGCCTAGCATCCTCCCAACGCCTTTGTAGAGTCCTCCACCTGCCACACATGCAGTTTCTAAACAATATTCTTCCTCAAAATTAGGTAATTTGGGAACTTTACCTGCTCCACGAATCAACAAATAATTAGCTGGAAATAATCCTTCTTCTTCTCTCTTCTTATTTAATTCAGCATTTCCAAGCATCGTTCTTGCTTTCATGACAAATGTTGTTAGTACACGTGCAGTTTTTTCTGCTTCTGGTGTATCATCAAGGGGTTTGAAATCAAGTGGTTCTTTACCTTCAACATGTGGATCATTTTCAGAAATTTGGTCAGATAAACCTGGTCCTCTCAAGATTAGAGCAGCTCTGTGTTCAGTACCTGCCTCTAGTAGAATTTCAATACCATCTATTGTCATTCCCTCAAAAAGCTTAGCTAGTTGATCTGTTCCTTCTTTAATCCGACCTGCTCTTCTATCTTCTATTAATCCTTCTGTGTTTATTGTTGCAAAATTAGTTCTGAAGGCTATATCACCTTCTTTTACAACTAAACCAATTCCTGCAGCTTCAAATGGACCTCTACCAGTATAATATTCATATGGATCCACTCCAAAGAGTGCTAAATGAGCTGTGTCACTTCCTGGAGTCACTCCTGGTGCTATTACATGTAATAGTCCATTCATTCCAAGTGAAGCAAGCTTATCCATATTTGGAGTCTTTGCATATTCAAGTGGAGTTTGACCTCCAAGCTCTGGAATTGGACGATCACCAAGACCATCCATAACAATAAACAATAATTTCATGTAGAAGCTGATTTTCTTCCACAATAAAAATGTTTATCCTAAACCATTCCTTTAACAAGTTAACAATGTCGGAAATTTACTAACTCTTTTCATTGTCATCCAGTTCTTCACTCTGAGCACTTTGGATAAGTTTAATAGTGTTAGTCTGCTATAAATTAGAGTAGAGGAAATTGGTGTCAAAAAATGTCTATTGATCTATCAGCTGCGCAAAAAAAACAATTAGTAAGAATACTAAAACAAATCTCTTTAGGATGTGACCTAGAAGCTTTAGCAGTTGTAAACGCTGAAGGAATAAAAGTTGCTTTCTTTTCTGAAAAAGGAACTGATCCTGATTTACTAAGTGCAGTTTCTTCAGCAATCTTATCCACAGGGAAAATGGTAACTGGAAATCTTGCACATGGAGATTTGGAACAAGTTTTAATCAGAGGAGAAGAAGGGTTTACAATACTAGCAAGTGCGGGTGAATACATCTTAATTGGTGCTAGTAGAGATTTACATAATGTAGGTTTAGCAATGCAAGTTATTAAGAGATATGTACCAGAAACAGTCGAAGTTCTGGCTGGTATGTGATTTTGTTATTTCAGGGTTTAACTCTGAAATCTTAATTTAGTTTTTTAGAAGTTTTATTCAATATGTAATCTCTTTGAAGTCTTTTTTCTTCCTTCTCAGAATTAAGAAATTGATTAATTACACGCTCTTGCTCTTCACTATAGTATTCACCCTTAGAATAGACTATCTTTGCTTTATCCATCTTAGTTCCTTTATCAAATCTCTTCAACTTAACATTGGGATCTGTGCATAATACATAGGAATGTTGTTTTTTATCCAAAGAACTTAAATCGATTTCTTTTAACTTATTTCTCTCCAAAGATATTGAATTAATTTGTGTATAATTATAGAATGGTTTCAAATTTATCTTAGAAAGTAAATTATCCCCTAAATCAATTTCTCGTATTTTTTTACATTGTTCAAGTGCGTTCAAGTCAATTTTCTCAAGATAGTTACTATAGAGTCTTAACTCTTCCACATTGTCCCACTGAGTGTTCTTTGGTAGAATAACCTTATTAAGTAAATTATAATCTAAATTAATAACTCTAAGCTCTTTGATAAACTGAAGAGGGGTGAGATCAACCTCACTTAGAAGGTTATTTTGAAAATATACAACTTCAAGACTAGTACACTTACTTAATGGTGTCAAATCAATTGTGAGAAGCTGATTGTGACTGATATCCAATTTTTGAAGTTTCTTGCAGTTGGATAAAGGTTTCAAATCTATCTCAGTAAGATGGTTCGAACTAAGAACTACTTCTTGTAGATTTTTGCACTTTGAAAGAGGTGACAAATCTAATTCTTGAATTAAACTATCTACTAAAATGAATTTATTACTCGTGGAAACTAAACCGACCTCAAAATCCAATGAAGCTTGCTTACCAGTGACAATCAAATCTAATGTAAACACCTCTTCTGTACAGAACCATGTCTTAAGTAAACATTACTACTTCTTAACATAATAAATATTGTTCTTCTAAAACTTCTCAAAAAAAACTAAAAAAATCAGTTCAATTATTGGAAAAGTATTAATCCAATAATTAGAAAGGTAATAAGAACTGTGGAAACTTCAAATTCCTCAAAGGAAACGTTTCATTCTGATATTTCACTATTTTTTGAGTTTTAGTCTCTTTTATAAAGAACACTTATAAATGTTCAATAGAATGTATTCTCATCGCATGAGATTATTCACATCTTGTGTGCTTTAAAAAACTAGTGGTGAAAAAAAAATGAATAAGAAAAAACTTTTTGGATTATCTCTAATGGTTTTATTCACCTTTTCAATGGCTATTGGACAAATCCAAGCTCAAGAAGTTGAAATAAATACAGTTTTCTATTTAGACTTGCTTTCGCCAAATACTAGTGCAGCCAGGAATCAATGGTCACTATTAATGGAAAATACCTTACCTAAAATAGGTATAGGCATTAACTTTCATGAATCGACAGGATGGGGAAACATAGCCCCCCGTACATGGTCGTATCCTTTCATTAATTATGATTACATCCCAACCTACGCTGACGGAGGATATGATATCCTCTTTGTTGGTTGGTCTTGGCCTCTAGATTTGAATTTGCAGTCTCTATATGAAACTACAGCAATCACTCCTGACGGAGACAATCACTATCAATATAGT
Source organism: Candidatus Heimdallarchaeota archaeon (assembly GCA_016840095.1). Classification (GTDB taxonomy): domain Archaea; phylum Asgardarchaeota; class Heimdallarchaeia; order Heimdallarchaeales; family Heimdallarchaeaceae; genus UBA460. The sequence goes on along the minus strand of JAEOSZ010000108.1, from coordinate 6,119 downwards.
AGTGCAGCTTATGATGCTCTTTTAGATCTTTATATGGCTGAACTTGATACACCAACAAGATTAGACCTAGCTTATCAAATACAAGCAATTTTGATGGAAGATTTACCATCTATTCCTATAGTATATCCAAGATCTCTTTTTGGATTCAAGGAAGGACTAACAGGTATTGATACACTCTTAATAGCTAGTGGTGGTCATCGAGGAGAAAACTGGGACGATCCATCGGATCATATTATTAAATATGCTGTCCCTGCAGATTTGAGAGAATACAATACCTACGTTGTAGAATCATTTTATGATGCTCAATGGATGCAAATGATGTATGGTGCTTTAGTACAAAGAGCTGTAGACTCTCATGTTTGGGAAGCACAAGTCGCAGAGAACTTTTCTGTATCTCCAGTTATCAATGACCAGATTAACGTTACTGTTAATTTAGACCCTGATATTAAATTCAGTGATGGAACTTCAGTTTTAGCTGAGGATGTTGCATATTCTTACGAATTACATATGACTCCTGCAGTTGGATCATCAAATTACGGAACATTAACTCATTGGTTCCCAACTAATGCTTCAATTGAAGTAACAATACCAGGAGCAGGTGGACAAATAATGTTCTACTTTGATGGTATCTTTAACCTTTGGGAAAGCATTTTAGGTTTAGTACAAATTGTTGACGAGAGTACTGTTGCACCTCTAATTTCCACTTATGGATATTCTATATTTAATGAAGTTCCACTAACTGGAAATGTCGGAGACGGACTTGTCAAATCATGTGGTCCATTTATGTTGGAAACATATGATTCAGTCAATAGTATCGTGAAATTAGTTCCTAATCCATACTGGGCAGATTCAATTGTATCTGGTGGTGAAGATCCACTTTTAGATGAGTTCTATTTAACATATATTTCTGGAAAAGATACAGCTGTTGCTGAGTTAATATCCGGTACTGTCGATATTATGGATGCACAATACTTCCCATCAGTTGCAGATTTCACTCCAATTGGTGTTGAAGGTATTCTAGTCAAAGATCCTTCCCATCAAGAAATGTCTGTTAACATGCTACATCCAGTAATTGGAACTGGAGAATTAACTCCCCTTGGTACTCCTGAAGCAGCTAAATACTTAAGACAAGCTATAAGTCATGCATGCCCACGTAACATCATTGTTGACCAAATTCTTGAAGGTCTTGGTGCTCCTGCAACTACAGCAATCCCTGATTCAGTAGTTGGATACGATGACTCATTAGAACCTTATATCTATGATTTAGATCTTGCTTTAGACCTTGTTGAGCAAGCAGGATATGTAGTACGAGAAACAATATATCCGACCACAACCGGTATTGCTGGGTTAGTATTCTTATCTTTCTTAGGATTAGCTGTGCTTGAAGCTTTGAGAAGATATAGAAAGAAATAAACCATTAAACCCTCCCTCTTTTTCTTTTTTTTATTTCATGATTAACAGCTTTCTTTTTGCTGAATTAATAATAAATTTTGTAAACTCCTTTCGGATATTAGCTTCTGCCAGAGAGGAAGATTTTAAAATCTTCCCAAAAACTCCTATCGTGATTAGTTAGAGTATCGGTGGCTAATGAATGACGAAGTTTAAACTAGTAAAAGTTCAGATACCTGTCAAAAATACATATGCACTATTGGCTAAGATATCCTCTCTTGATATTTATGAACAGATAATTGTAGATCCTCAGAGTCCTAAAGAACAAGCAAGAATACAGTCAACTAAAGATATTTTGGAGGATAGGTGGAAAAGAATAGTGAATTTGGGAAATGTTCTAAGCGTTAAATTGGAAGATCTACCACCACTAAAAGAGAATGATTTAGCTCTTGTTCAAAATCATGAAGATATTACTAAGAATCTGGATAATTTTCTCCAAGAATATGAAGAACAAATAAACAACAAAAATAGTGAATTAAGTAAATTAGAAAAAGAAAATAGAATTCTCTCTTCATTAAAACAATTTCAAAGTGAGATAGATGATGAATTTTCTATAGATCTATTATCTTCAGGTTCAAAAACATTCACAGTACTAGGAGAGATTCATGGTTCATATGAAGAAATTATCCAATTCTATCTTAATGAGATTACTGCAGGAAAATTGTTCTTATGGAGTACCTCTACAGAAGATGAAGAAAAGAAAGTAATGCTCTGTATCTCATTAATTGATTATAAGGATAGGATCCTTGAAATTCTAAAAGAGAATTATTTTGATGAAACAAAGTTTGATCTTGATATTCTCAAATCTTTAGAAGAAATAAGGAAAACAACAAAAATTGGAGGTCTTCATTCGGAAGTAACTAAAGATATAGAAAAATTAGCCAGCGATATTGCTGTGTTATCTGAAGAATTATCTGAGATAATAAGATATCATTTAACTTTAATTAAAGCCACTCATGAAACTCTGTCTTTAGAGGAAAAAGGTCGTACAACCACCAAAAACTTTACTCTATGGGGCTGGGTAATTTCAAAAGATTATTCATTATTTGTTAGTGAAATAGAATCTCTAGAATTTGAGAGCAAGGTTACTATTTTAGAAGACGTCCCATTATCTCGTAAAAAAGAGAGAGATAGAGAACAAGAATTACTTCTACAAAAATTACCAAAGAGTGATGAAAAAGAGCTGGAAAAACACATTCCTCATCCACCACATTCAGGAGGAGGAGAAGGATTTCTTTTTGCAAAGAAATCTCTTTTTGTTAGATTAGAAAGCCCAGAAAAGTTTTCACGTCAATTCATATCACACTTATACTCACTTAATGCAGTACATCCTGTAAAAATTGGATCTCTAAACGATAATATCTTAGAGGATATTTCTAAACAGAGAGGAGAATTAAACCAATATCAGGCTCGAATTAATAAATTATCTAATATTCTGAAAGTTAAAGATGTTAAAGATCATAAACCTGAACAATTTCAAATAGTAGATGATTATGAACACTCAAAAGCCTTTATAGAAAATTTCCTACGTGAAAATGAAGAAAAAATTGATGCTTCTTTTTCACTAGTAGAAGACATTAGAAGAAAACGCGATCAGATAAAACTATCTCTTCCTTTTGAAGAAGGCTTACAAGATAGAGGGATAGATGCAGTACTACTACAAAGTGGGTTTCAGACAGTTACTCACCTAGGTGTAATCCCTGAATCAAATCTAAAATCTGTAAGATTCTTTTTGAATGAAGTCACTGATAATAATCTCATTTTTTGGGACTCAGAGCCTACAGACTCAAGTTCAAATGATAGAAATATCTTAGTTCTCTCCTTGAAAGAATACGAAACAGCTATCTCTCGTGTATTGGGTGAGTATTCATTTCAATCAATTGAATCAGATCTGTCTCTAATAGAAAGAAAGGTTTCATTGAAAGATACATTGAAAGAACTTGAAAAAGAGCTTTTAGAAAAAGAAAAAACCCTTGAAAACATAAAGGATTCTGTCATAAGCAAACTAAAGGCTTGTGAAGAACTTATTACTGTAGAGAACAATAGACTTAGTTCACTTGAATTGTGTCAGGTTTCAGAAGGGAAGATTGTCCTTTGGGGATGGATTTCTAAGGCAGGTCTAAAACAACTAGAGAAGAGCAAGGATTCTTTACCATTTGATTTAGAAATCACAGAAAATCCTGATGTTCCTCTAGTTAATCCTGCAATTACAAAAAGAGGAAAAGTATTTGGTGCAGTTAGAGGAATTATTGGTGGTATAGGCCAACCAAATCCAAAGCAAGTTGATCCCTATTCAATTATTAGATTTACATTTCCATTTTTATTTGGTATTATGTTTGCAGATGTTGGTCACGGAATCATGTTAGCTTTAATAGCAGGATTCCTACTCTATAAGAAAAAGAAGAATAAGATTGAGCCAGACGAATCTATGACAGGTTACCTTTATTCTGGTGCGGAACTTCTTCTCTTCTGTGGATTATCCTCAACGATATTTGGATTCTTCTTTGGTTCAATACTTGGTGATGAGCATTTGATCCCAGATCTAATGCATAAAATAGGTGTTGACTGGATTCCAATCATTAATCCTCTACATGAAACAAAACTGTTCCTAATTGTTGCTTTGACAATAGGTTTTCTAATGATCCAATTAGGTGTCTTGTTGAAAGTTTATCAGAATATTAGATATGGTCATGGATTTGCCTCATGGGGAGCTCCACTTTCATTATCTATCGTCTATGTAGGAATATTCGCATTGCTATTCAACATCATTGTTGGAGAAGGAATTGTATGGCATGCTTTTCACTTTACGCTTCCGCCATTACCATCTTGGTTGGTATATTTCGTTGGGTTAGTTCCAGTATTATTTGTCTTGGAATATATACATGCGAAATCAGAAGGTATTATGGATGCAATAGATCATGTTTTAGCCTTGATATCAAACACACTTTCTTTCAGTCGATTGATGGCTCTTCTGTTAGTTCATGCAATCCTAAGTGGTTTACCTTTCACTTTAACAGGCACAGATCTTTTAGCTGGGGTATCAACTTTCTCTGGAGCATTTCTAGATGTTGCTCATATTGATTTGAGTCATTTCGGAGGACTAATACATGGACATTATGCTTCTGCACTTATGATTTCATGGGTTTGGTGGATTGTAGGAATAGTGCTCGCAATCTGTATTATCTTACCATTAGAGGGGCTGCTTTCTTTCCTTAATACACTAAGGCTTCATTGGGTAGAATGGTTTACAAAGTTTTATACAGGAGATGGAAAGGAATTCATACCATTGAAAGAGAAACTAGTTGCCATAAATTTCGTTCCAAAAAAAGGTAGTTAAAATGTCGGTTGGAGATATAAGTTACATATTAGGAAGAGCTCATGGAGTTATTGGTAACTTCCTAACAAAATCTCAGATTAATCTGTTATTATCTTCCAAAAATTTGACAGAGCTACGAGCAGCTTTTACTCAAACTTCTTACGATGCTATAATTGGAGACTTGAATTTTGAAACCCAAATCTCAGATGTAGCAAGAAATCTCAAAAATTCCTATTCTGAATTGTTATTGAAGTTCTATAAACAAGCAGGCTCTTCAGTCAAGAAAAAACTTAGGAACTACAGTGAAAGATACAATGCAGAAAATCTTCGAATAGTGCTCCAAGGTAACTATAGGGGAATGAAGCATGAGGAGATACTATCTCGTCTAGTTCCTGTAGCTGATTATTCCATTGATTACTACTCGAGGTTAATGAATCTATCAATTGATGAGATAATTTCAATCCAGAAGAATGAAATTTTACAAAGATATCTAAGGAAAGCAAATGAGGAATTTAAGACTAGTGGCAGATTTACTCCTTTGGAATCAGCTATTGATCAATACGTTTACAGCATCCTTCCAAAAGTATCGAAACACTATGAAAAATATGTCAATATGAAAAACATTCTAGCACTCTGTAGATGTATTGCCTTGGGAGTCCCAGCATATCGATATATTTTACCCAATAATTTCATTGCAAAAGGACTCAATGCTTCAAGTATTCAAGAAGTTCTAGAGAGATATAACTATACTCCTTATCGAACAGTTTTTGCACAATATATTGGTGCCAAAGAAGTTCCTCTTCATGAGCTAGAATTTGCAGTTGAAAGATATCTACTGAATTATTGGAAGAAAACGTTTAGATATGGAACAGTACTTCAAATGGATGCCTTAATTGGTTTCTTTGAATTGAAATTAGCAGAGACAATGGATGTGATTAGAATCATTGTTGGTATTAGTGCAGGATTCAGTGAAGAAGAGATTAGAGAAAATCTACTTTATTATGGTAGTTTATAGTTCTAATACTCTGAATCCTTTTTTATTAAAAAACAATTATTTATTCTAGATGGAACTAGCGCTTGTAACGTTGTAGAATCTTGTAATTCGCTTATAAAAGCTACGATAGTGTTCATGTCATTGCGGCTAAAACTATCAAAACATTTAATATATACTTCAAGGTTAAGAATCCATAAGACCAAACCTAAATTTGGATTCAATAAAAACTAGTAAAAAGTGATATCTATGGAAGAGATGATTCAAAATAAACCGCTGGTTATAGATAACGGTACAGGTTTTACAAAGAACGGTTTTGCAGGCGAGGATCAACCAAGAAGTGTTTTTCCAACAATAATTGGT
>JAEOSZ010000003.1 GCA_016840095.1 Candidatus Heimdallarchaeota archaeon | reverse complement strand
GTGAGTCTGACTGTTCGTGGCAATATACTTAGAAAGAGTTCGATATATATACTTTGCTCTTTTTCCCGTTATACGAGTTCAAGAATATCCAAAGACTAGAGGCTTAAAGTCGGAAAAGTAAATCTGAAAGTAATTGACACTTTCTTTCCTTGGAGATTAAAGATAATATGGTAGTATCACCCATGAGAAATAGAGGGTGGTGATAAGGAAAGGATAGTTTGATTTTTTTAGCAAACGGGGGATCCCTCTATTTCCTTTCTTTTACAATATTAACTAAGTAAAGTAAAATGGCACATAATTACTAGTGAGAATATAATAGTTCTTTCAATAACAATAATGACTTAATCAACGAGAGGAAATATGATGAGATATGATCCTGGTGATGACGATATCATCCCTCCAGCATGGTTTCCTTAAACGAATCCATTTTTTCTTCTTTTTTGCGAAGGAATTTTATACTGAATTCTTCATTTTCTTATAGGAATAATATTTAACTAAAAGTATACCAGAGGAAAGGTCATTGTGGGGATAGATAAAGTATGCTAGATATTGAAGAGTTTAAACAAGCAAAGGAGAGATTACTTAAGAATAGAAATCATTTACATAATTCTTCTATTCTAAAAACCCACATAAGCGATTTGGAACTTGTTTGCACAAACGAAAGAACCTCTATATTAGCTGAAATTTTGAGTGAGTTAGTTAAGAAACTGGATATTTCAGTTGGTTTTGACATACAGTTCAAACTTTTATTTCTATATTTTCAACAGATTTATCACTATTTGGAAAACTTGGAAAAAGTTAAGCAAATTGTAAAAAAAATGAAAGCCATAACTGAACAAACTCAAAATATTGAACAGATTGCATACATATCCTATTCAGAATCAATGATGTATCGTATTATTGGTTCAATCAAAGATTCAAACAAACACATACTACAAGCTCTGGAAACAATAAAACCAGTAAAGGAAAATTATCCCGATGCATATTATAGGATTTTATATGCTTCTAGTATTTTTCTAATGAATGAAAAAAATCAACTAGAAGTTATTGAAAATGTAGAAAATTGTGTTAATTATTGGCACTCAAATCAAAATACTTTACCAATGATTCTGGGTATTCATATATTATTGAGAAGCTATAGTACTTTAGGAAAAGAAGACAAATTCAATGATCTCATTTCATGGATGTTTTTTGAAGAAAAAATTCAAGACAGAATATTGGATAGTCATTTCACAATATTGTATCAATATGTTGGAAGTATTTATGCGATTAACTCTCAGATACCTGAAGCAATTAAATACCTTCAAGAAGCATATGATAGAGTTAAACAAGCTGAATCACAAGAAGAACTTATGTATGAGTTTGTAGAAATTCAGAAATTACTCTGTAGATCATATGCCTTTCTAGGTCAGTACGAAGAATCTTATGAAACATTAGTTAATTTTCTAAATTATCTTGAAAGTGATTTTGTAATAAAAAACTATTACAAATATAAAATAAAGACTCAATACTTTAGCGCATATTACACACTTCTATTCATCTATGTCCAATTAGATGTAAACATCCCAAGTATTGAAGATGAAAAATTGTTAAGAATTCACAATTATACGAAAGATTTAATCGAACAATCACAAATCTCCAGAGATTTATTACTTGAAACAACTTTGGATGAACAAGAAGTAAATAAGATGATTGAGGAAAAAACTTTGAGACCAGATGAACTATACATGAATCTGTATCAACAGTTAATTTCTCTTGAAACTTATTCTGCAGATGAAAAGACTATTGAAAAAATAAATATAATTAGAGATTATGTATACAATCCTCTCTATGCTGATATTGTTATTGGAAGAATCCATTTCTCCAAATCGGATTTCAAGAACTTCAAAATAATAGTTAAGAAACTGAATGCACAAACTAGTAGTGCAGATACACCCCTTTTGCAAAATTGGTTAAAACTGTTTAACCTTCTTAGCAAATTCTTAGATGATCCCAAAGATTCTAAACTAATTACTGATGTCCAGAATCTTGAGATTCACTGTAGAAAGAATAAATTCTTTAAAATGGCTGATGAAGTCAATTTCTATTGGAAATTACTAAAGTCTTCTTTGACTCTAGACGCCCAAAAAAATAGATTTCAACAAACTGCGTTTTTAGATTTGTATAATAGACAATCGCGAAAGATGGTTCTAGAAATACTTGATCAGAAAGATTCAAAGAAATAATAAACTCACAAAAATAAAAAGGCAAAAGGGTATTTCCCTTTCTTAAGGCATCCATGCTGGGGGTATGATATCATCATCACCAGGGTCATATCTTAGTTTCATCATGTTTCATTCACTTCGGATAGTTTTTCTGATATTTACCTCAAGAATCATCTATAATCGCAAAAGAAAAAAAGTGACATCGTAAAACCAAACTAATAGGTATTTTTCTCATTTTTTTTGGTATTTTTATAGTTAATATGGGTATTTCACTTGAATATCCCCCTATATTCAGAGATTCAAGAGAGGAATGTCATGGTTAAGAAAAAATCTCAATATCGCTATAATTCAAGTAAACAAAAACAGAGTAAGACTAGAAGAGTTATTTTAACAGCCATTCCTTGGATTTTTGTAATCATTATAGGCTTTATTTCTTCGATTTTTATTTTTCCAGAATTATTCAAACTAATTCCCTCTGATGCCATGGCTTCGTTGGCTCTTTTTGCTGAAAAACTTGCCCTTGCATTGAAGAATTTCTTTGTTATGCTTTTCACTAATATAGCTTTCATTTCTATTCTTTCAGCTGTTCTTCTCCTTCTTATAGCAATTAAATTTCTACCATTTTATACCATAGATAGCGTGGAATTTTATACTCAGAAGAAATTGTTTCTACCAATTTACAGGAAGATAGGAATTGTTATGGTTTCTTCTGCAACTGGAAATGGGAATAGTAACTTCAGCCGCAGTAGTTATGCTAACAAGATTCATGAAACATTTATCAAAGGACTTTCCTTGCGTGCAAAAGATAGAATGCTTGCTATTTACAAACATTCCACAGGTGTAAGCATCTTCTTTCCTGTAATTTCAAAAGTTTGGCTGAAGAAAAGGATTGATGAGAGATTAGATAGAGAGATTATCTTCATCTCCAGTTATGTCGAAAATCATTATGATACTAGTCTAAAAACTTTGAATGGTGACCAAACTAAAACTCTTGTTCGAGCTCTAAACAATATGAAAGTGAAGACTAGAATTGAATCATCATCAGAACTGATAACACAGTCTAATATTACAGATCAGGTGTACAACATCTTTGTAAAGAAGGAGATGAAGGATGCTTGTTTCATAATTAAAACAGATAAAAGAAGGAAAGAATCTAAGAAAATTGTATTTGATTTACTTCTTCTTTCTGAAGACAAAGCTACCGATTCTTACATAATGAATGCTTCTGGTTTATCTAAGAAGAAGAGAAAAACCATCAAACCCAACAAAAACTTCCTCAGTTTAGTTTTTTCAAATATTCGTAAAAAAGAATCAGTATTAGTTGATGACATTGCTTCGTTGGTTCATGTACCAATGACTTACAGAGGTGGTTCTTTACCTGTCAGTTCTAAACAGGATGATTTAGCTACATCTCTTCTTAGTGGGGAGGATGAAATTATTGTTGGTAGAGCTGTTGATGAAAATGATATGGGGAAGGAGATTTCCTTAAATGTAAAGGATCTTCTACTTAATGTCGAAATCCTTGGATCCATAGGTAGAGGAAAAACTAAATTGGTTTCATCTATAGTTAAACAGCTGTTAGACAAACGAATTCCAACATTAGTTTTTGATTTAAAATCAGAATATGCTCGTATGTTTGTAGATGATTCCAGGGTTGAGATTTTTACAATCTCTCATCCTAGACCAGTTACAATAAATTTGTTTGAAACAATTGATGAAGAAGACATACATTCAACAATGTTACTAATTGAAGAGATGTTGACATCAAGTAACCAAGATCTAACTCCAGCTATGAAATCTATCTTTGAAAATGCGCTTTTACTAACTCATAAATCACCAAAACGAAATTTACAGGTTTTTGTTGAGAATATATTCAAAGTATCTAGAGAAATCCAAAATCAATCAAATACCTCTTACCTCCAAAATACACTAGATGCAATTTTAAATCGCCTGAACTTCATTTTCAACCCAATAAATTTTGAAATTTTAGGTG
>JAEOSZ010000022.1 GCA_016840095.1 Candidatus Heimdallarchaeota archaeon | reverse complement strand
TCCCAAGTAAGTTTTATTTCTCCTTCAAGATACTTGCAATAGTAGGATATGAAGACCATAGGAAATTCTTTTCCACCTCTATAGAAAAAACCTGTATCTATTGGCAAAATTACTTCTACTTTTACACCTGTTTCTTCATCGATTTCTCTGAGAATACCATCAACTGGAGATTCATCTTCGTCTAATCTTCCAGTAACAGTTTCCCAAGATTCTGGCTCAAAATCCTTTTCTTTAGATCTTTTGAGAATTAGAATCTCATCATCTTTCTCTATAACAGCAGCCATTCCAACATAAACCTGTTTCATAACAATTCCAGATACTACTTATATTTTAAATTAATCTCAAACAGAGGTAAAAAGATATAAATTGAAGAAACAAGCATTAACCATACTTATGAATCAATCTCCGAAAGAACTAATTGTTAAGGATAAGAATTCAGTTGATAAATATCAGTTGAATGAAATTCTTAATAAGACAATATTTGGAGATGCTTTGAAAGTTCTTAAGAAAATACCTTCGGATTCTGTAGATCTTGTTTTTCTTGATCCACCCTATTATTTACAACTTCCTCAAAAACAACTGAAGAGATGGAATGTTAAGACATCTGTAGAGGGAGTGGATGATAATTGGGATAAATTTGAATCATTTGAGGAATATGATTATTTCATTCAAAGTGTTCTTTCTGAAACTAAAAGAATAATGAAAGAGAAAGCAGCTCTCTGGATGATTTCTACCTACCACAGTATTTTTCGGATTGGAACAATTCTGCAGGATTTGGATTACTGGTTACTATCTAATGTAATTTGGGTGAAAAACAACCCAATGCCCAATTGGTTAGGAGTTAGATTCACAAATGCTACTGAAACTCTCATTTGGGCAATTAAGGATAAGAATGTTAAAGGTTACACTTTCGATAAAAATGCTGCAAAAAAGTATGGTATAGGAAAGGTTGGTGCGAATGTATGGGCTATTCCTCTATGCACTGGAAAGGAACGAATGAAAGATGATGAAGGAAAAAAACTACATTCTACTCAGAAACCAATTGAATTGCTTAAAAGAGTAATTCTAACTACTTCAAATGAGGGAGATATTATCTTTGATCCTATGGCGGGTCTAGGTACAACAGGGTATGTTGCAAAGACTCTGAAAAGGAATTTTATTATGATAGAGAAAGAAGAGAAATATATCAAAGGGATACAGCAAAGATTCAGAGATGAACTAATCATTGATCTAGAAAATGAGAAAATCAAGAAAGATATCTCGTAGATAATAATTTATTCTGTTTGAGCAATTAACTCATGTTGTTCTCCTAGTTTCGGTGGTTTTACTTCTGCACCTGATTCTATTTTTTTCGTGATTTCCTTGTCAAACAGTCTAGCTTTTGTAAAGAACCATATTAGTGAACATATAACTATACCAAATATACCTGAAAATAGATAGATTGATCTAATACCAATAACTTCACCAATTCCTCCTCCAATTATCATCCCTAAAGGCATAACTGAATTTACTTCTGTAGCAATAAATCCTGAAATTCTTCCTAATTTTTCTTCTGGAACTACTAATTGAATTCCTGACAACAGTGACACATTGATTATTGGATGGACAAGCGTTGCAATAAAGAACTGAAATCCCATTAAACCAAATAAAGTACTCCGTGATCTCGTAATGAAGTACAAAGGTAGATCCACCCCCATTGTCTCTAACAATCCAGGTTGTCTCGCAGGTATAAAGGCTAATGTTGTTAATACAAAGAACGTCCACATTATCGCGATATAACTTATCCAAGCCTTTCTTTTGAATCCCTTAAATACAGACATAAAGATACTTCCAGCAATTATTCCTGCTTGGAAGAAGAAAATCAGAAGAGCATAATCCGTTTCAAGACCTCCATGCGTTTTGTAAACGAAGAGAGGAAGTAATGTGTTAAATGGTGTAAAGAAGAAATTAACTACAATTAACAAAATACCAATAGCTAATAATCCTTTAATGCTAACTAAGGTTTTGAGAGCTTCTTTTAAGTCAGCAAAGAATTTGATTTTTTCACCTTTCTTAATCTTAGTTGATACTGTTGGTATTTTTACAAAAAGAATAAGCACAGTAGCAATGATATAAGTTATAATATCAGCCCACATGAGATCTACAGTGTCCCAAATTATGAGTAAAGCTGCTGCAAATGCAGGACCAGCTATTCTAATTATTCCATTTGTTAGATAATTTAATCCATTAATCCTACTAATCTGTTCTTTTGGAATCATCGTTGGGAGAATAGACATCACTATTGTATTGTGGAAAGAATCACCTATACCTCTAATAACTAAAACAATAAACAGCCAAGAGATTGTGAAGTTATCCGTATAGAATAGATAAATAGCCACGGCTGTAATAACAGCGATAAGTGTATCTGCCGCAACTATTACTAATTTTCGATTGATTCTATCTGAAATTACTCCTGCAAAAGGTCCAATAAGCACCAGAGGACCGAATCCAGCTAAAGAGGCTAGACCTAAAATCAATTCACTTCCAGTTTCTAAAGTTACCCACCAGATAAGAACAAATTGAACTATTGTTGAACCAAGAATACTTATTTGTTGACCTGAAAAGAAGATGAAATAATTCTTGAACATCTTCTTATTATTACTATTCAAGAAGTTGTTTGAAGTATTCTCGTTCATGTAGAAATCGAATTAACATACTTATTTATAAGTTCTTAAATGTTTAACTAATGACAATAAGAAGAAAACAGAGAGTTGATTTGAGTTAAGATTTGTATTTCTCAAACCAACCAATTATTTTTTCTAGTCTATCTTTCATATGAAGAGGTTTTCCAGATCGACTGAGTTCATGTCCTTCTTCAGGATATCTGATAAGTTCTGCAGTTGTTCCTACTTTTAGAAGAGTGGCAAAGTATTCCTCTGCTTGTGATATAGAAACTCTATAATCATTTTCAGAGTGAATTATCCTAGTTGGCGTTTTTGTTTTATGGGCATATGCTAGAGGTGAAAATTTCCAATTGTTATCTAGATCTTCCCATGGATAATAACCAAGTTCATCTTTCATAAGCCGAGTTGCATCAGTTGTACTCCAAAAACTAATAAGATTGTAGACACCTCTTTGTGGTGCTGCAGCTTTGAATCTTTGATCATTTCCAATTATCCATGCTGTCATGTATCCTCCATAAGATCCACCTGTTATGAATAAGTTATCAGTATCAACATATCCTTTTTCTATTACTTTATCTAGACCCAATAAGATATCATCAGCTGGTTCAACACCCCACTGTTGGAAAATATTCCTGAAATCATATCCTCTTCCACTTGAACCTCTTGGATTACAATAGAAAATAACATAGCCTTGAGCAGCAAAATATTGATACTCAAACCACATAGATCTTTCATTAGGTGACCAAGTTGCGTGAGGAC
>JAEOSZ010000107.1 GCA_016840095.1 Candidatus Heimdallarchaeota archaeon | reverse complement strand
TATGTAGGAGAAAGTGATGATTTATCTGCAGAAGAATATTATCAGATTTGGCAGAGTGTTGGCGCTCCTGAAGGGGATATATTAGCTAATGAAACTTTGATTGAAGATATTATTGTTGATATTGGATCATATAGAAGGCCACAAATAAATTCGATGTTCATTTATGAAGAACAAGATTTTTCAGACGCTACACTAGGTTTCAGATTAATGGGTCAGAGATTCATTCCTGATTCTTATATTTTTCAAAACTTAGTAAACGACATGGTAAATGACAGGTACATGGTGACTGGTTTAGATGTTTTTTCTGTTTTTGGTAGTCCAAGAGCTGATTATTACATGAGACACGAAGAATCATCATTCCCTGGTTATAATAATCAAGCCATCAAACTTAGAGCTGAATTCTATAACCTAACGGATCATGATTGGACACAAAACCTATACTGGTTATGGTTGTACTCATTCTTTCCACTATTAGATCCTGCAACAGTAGGATATCCAGGTTTCATGTTAAGTGATGCATGGACTGATAAAGCTTTAATGACTGCTATGGGTTCCTGGGCAGAATTAAGACATGATACAATACTCTATGCAAAACAATCCTATCCAGTACCTGAAGGAATTACCAAATATAAAATCCCAAGAGGATATGTCGAACCTTATCCTGAGGTTTATCTGAGACTTGCTAGTTTGGTAAGACTAATGCAAGATGGTCTCCAATCTAGGGGGTTACTATTAGAAAGTTTCAGCAATAAACTCAGCAACATCGCAATAATATTTGACAAATTAGCAGAAATAAGTATTAAAGAATTGCAAAATGAGAGATTAACCGATGCAGATATTAGTTACATTAAGAATGTAGCAGAATATATTGAAGATGCGGCGAGTTATAATGATCCTGAGTATGAATATTGGACTAGTGCTGCTGATGATAGAATGGCTGTAATAGCAGATGTTCATACAGATAATGTAGAATCAAATAATGTTTTAGAAGTAGGAGTGGGTAATCCTTTTGTTATTTATGTAGTTGTTCAAGATTATAAAGGGAATTTACGTTTAACAAAAGGAGCTACATTCTCTTACTATGAATTCGAGCATCCGATGAATGATAGATTAACTGATGAAGGATGGCATACAATATTGGATACTAATCCTCCTAACCTTCCAGAATGGATGGTAAATGCACTTCCGTTAGTCGATTTTTCTCTTTCCTTAGTTCCCGTAGCAAGAGAAGAAGAATAATCTCTCTGATACTGAATGCTCAGTTTCTATCATAGAATTTATAATATATGTTCTTGAAGAAATATTAAGAAATTACTAATTATCGAGGTATTTCCTTTGGAGAAGGATGAACTATTAACAAAGGTACAAGGTAAGATTAAAAACTTCAGAGATTTAGCAGTTTTCAATCAAAGTTATATCAAACCTCACGTTATCTATAGGTCATCTTCACCTATTGATCATCAAAATCATGAACTACTCCAAGATTTCAAGGATTTGGGAATTAGAAGTTTAATTGATTTGAGATCAGCTGTTGAAATTGGTTATTCCTCTTATAATGATGATTTTGTAAATAGTTTCAACTACTACTGGGTTCATATTGATATCTCAATGCCTCCAGATGTGCTTCTAAGAGAAGGTAAAACAGAGTTATCCTTTTACAAGCAATTTTGTTGGTATACACTTTATTACAATAAAGCGCAGATAAGGAGAATCTTTAACATTCTGTCTCAAACAGAAAATTACTCAACAATAATTCATTGTCATGCTGGAAGAGATAGAACAGGTATAACTTCAGCTCTTATACTTTTACTTCTCAATGCTCCAGAACCAAATATCATCCAAGATTATCTAGCAACAGATGAGTTTACTCTTAGTGAAGATATGGAATATGTTTTCGATAAAATTGCAGAAGAGGATGGAATTATGAAATATCTTGTAAGTTGTGGATTGCAGGAAGATACTTTGACCAGGATGATTGAACAACTTCGACCTTGATAGATAAGCATTCATCCCTAGCAAAAGAGTTATTTTGAAGCTATTGAACTCCTATCTATCGTTAGTTATTAGGTTGAATTTTATGGAGGATTTACGAGATGAACCAGGAGTATTATCAGATGAATCTATACTATCTCATTCTAAAATCTCTTCTAGAATGAAGTTGCTTATTCTTCTAATTTCTGGATTTGGAACAGCAGCAAGAATGATAGGGAGAATGTTCATAGAAATCTATGCTGTTATTATAGGTTCTTCAGCAACAGCTATTGCATTCATTACTTCAATTAGAAATCTAATGTCACTTGCATTCCAATCCTCCTTTGGGAGAATTTCAGATTTTTTGGGAAGGAAAACACTAATTCTTCTGGGTTTATTTGGAGGAGGAGTAACCTTAGCATTAATTCCATTCATTAGAAATCAGTGGGTTTTAGTATTAGGTGTATTCTTTTTCTCACTCTGTTTTGCCATATACTCTCCTTCTTTTACAGCTATGATTGGTGACTTGAGTGATAAAAATAATAGAGCAAGTCTGTTTAGTCTATTAACACTTGTTGGATCATTAGGGTCATTAATAGGCTTATTATCTCTGGGGGAAGTAAGTAATTTTGTAGGAATTCATTTTTTAGAATATTCATCAGGTAATCTGCTAAATCTTGGTTATTATTCTATCAGTCATTACAAGCTTGGATATGGATTTGAAACAGAATATGTTAGTACTATTCAACATGACCAATATTCCATTATATTATATTCTGCAGCATGTTTATTTGCTTTAGCTGGAATTGTGGCAGTTTTTCTTACTAATCCTCCAACAGAGAAACTAGAGGAAAGAACAGTTCTCTCCTTAACACCTCTTAGAGAAAATAAAAGATTTCGAAAGTTTGTTATTGTAGGTTCAGTTATGGGTTTTGTCATGTCACTAGGTTGGCCTATCTTTCCTTTTGTTAGAGGTAAATTTGCTTCTCCAAGAGAGAATACTTGGATTTGGGCAACCTTTAGTGTAACTATGATGGTTACTTTGATAGTTACTCGTCCATTCATTGATAAAATTAAGAGAAAGTGGACTTTGTTTATTGGAAGAACTTTGATGTTTTTCATTCCTGTCAATCTAGCTATAACAGCGATGTATGTACAGACATGGTGGCATATGGCTATTGGAGCAGCTGTTAGTGGTTTTGGTAATTCCTTCTATATGGTTGCAGAAAGTAGTTATGCACTTGATTGTGCACCTGAGAAGGAAAAGGGAACTTATACTGGACTATTCTACATGTTTCTTGGGATAACAACTTTTCTAGGCTCACTCATTTCCGGAATTCTTGCTGATGTAGTTGAAAACTATCTAGGAGAGCTGAAAACCATAATTCTATTTCTATGGATAATTGCAGGAGTAAGGTTCTTAGCATCTCTTGGTTTCCTCTTTCTAGATGAACCTATGAGCGAAAAAAATGGATAAATTTGTAAAAATGAGCTTTCTAGAATATTTTATGGTGGAAAAACTGTTTTTAAATGAATTTGATGGGTATTAGAAAGATAATTAAAGGTCCATGGTTAGTATTTGTTGGATATGTTATTCAAGAAGAATGAAAGTGATAAGTACAGACGAGATATGGCTTATGATGAAGAGCTAGATCTTAATGTTAAAGGACATTTTACACGTCATTCTCTTGAACTTAGGGAGTTGGAAGTCCAATCTAGAGAATATCAGAGACTAGCTGAGAAACTTCTGAGAGAAGGAGAGATAACAGCAGTTAATGAAGTAAATAGAAAAAGAGCTAAGTGTATGGAAAGAATATCCGAGCTTAGAGAAATCGTTCTTAAACTTCAAGCATCATAGATTTTCTTTTAATTGAATACGTTTATATTCTTTCTTGAGAGAATTGTTTTTAGTATTTATTAATAATAGTGATGAAATATGAGTGAAAGATTTTGTACAAACTGTGGAAACAGTTTAACTCAAGAAGCTGCTTTTTGTCATATGTGTGGAGCTAGAATTCAGGAAATTCAAGGTGTTCCTACTGCAGTTCCTGCAAAGCCTGCACCACAACCTGAGTACGTTCGACCATATAGACCAATTAAGCAGAGACCAAAGTTGATTGGTTTTGTAGTAGGGATAGTAGCACTTTTTGCAGTTCCTATGATTATCATGATGACCTTGGGAGCAATAAATTTTACAGATTTAGGAACATTAGATTTTGAAGTAAATTCATTAGCTTATCCTAATGTAGATTTAGAAATAGATAATGATGTAGGGTCTCTTGATATAACATTTGATGCTGCCTTAACTAAATTAATTGTGGTTACAATGGAAGTGAGAGGAAGACCAGGTGCAGATTTAGCTGATGCAAAGAACTTCGTTAGCACGGTTGATGGTGCAGACCATATTACAGTAAGTTTTAATTCTGGAAAAAGAGGTTTCTGGTTCTGGGATAAAACAGTATTTGATTATGACATAGATATAAAATTGCACCCTTCAGTCTATGCAAATTATACAGTAGATGCTGATACTGGAAGTATCACTCTTTCTACAAGTGGAATAGATTACCTGAACTTCTCTAATGTTAATATGGCTACCAATACTGGAAAAGTTTCTATGAACCTTGTTGGTTCTACTAACACTTCAATTCAAGAACTCGAGTTACATTCTGATACTGGTAGAGTAGATGTGAACCTTGGAGTTTTTACTTACCTTAATAATGATGAAGTAATTATAGAAACCGATACTGGTGGTATCTCATTAACATACGTTGATTTGATTGTTCCAGGGGATATTGTTTGGGACATTCAAACAGAAACTGGAGGTATAACCCTGTCAATAACTCAAAATCTGAATCTAACAGTTGAGAGTGCTTCAGTTTTTCATGCAGATACAGATACAGGTAGTATTACTGCTACTTTCGTTTTTAATTCCACAATTGGATTTAATATCTATGCAGATACAGCAACTGGAAGTATTAGTCTCCCTGGTCCTGGTAGTTATTATGAAAATTCCGCATATTCAACGGCAACAACATTGTACAGATTTACTTTAACTACTGATACAGGAAGCGTAACTGCAACAGCAATTGAAACTTAAAAAACTTAGATGCTACACAGCATCTATTATTTCTTTTACAATAGTAACAGCTTGAAAGACAGTCTTATCGCAAGTCTTTCTCCTTTCAGGATTGTCTTTTTCAACAGAACCATCAGGTAAAATCCATTCTTGAATAATTTCTCTGCAACGAAGTGATCCTATTTCTTCTTTGAATCTAGCCTTCAGTTTTTTATGATACTGATACATGGAATCCCTTTCAATTCCTTTCTCATGTAAAACTGTACTCAAACCTGCTAATGCTCCAGTAAGAGAACCACAAATGGATCTTTCACCAATTCCTCCTCCAAAAGGTAGGAGAGCGTTTTTCATAATTTCTGATTGTTGTTTATAGCCGTAATAATCTAGAATACCACAAGCTGCAGCTTGTGAACAATTGAAACCATTTTCCCAATACTTCTTAGCTTCATTGATAATGTCTACCATAGCAGAATGTATTAACAAAAAGCTCCTATAAGAATTACTGATTGTATATGAGAAAAGAAGCTTCATCAGTTATACATTTCTATTCACTGAGATGGTCAATAGCATTGAATTTTACGATTGAAACTCTTCCATTCTTATGAAGTGTAACTTGACTGATTGAACATGGTTTAACATAGAAGTCCCAATAATGTGAAGGGTGAGTTTCAGTCAAATAAACAAAAATTAAATTGATAACTGCGCCATGAGTAACCAAAGCAATGGTTTTTTCTGTCTGTTTTCTTAACCTCAAAAATAATCTGTGAAGTCTGTCTAAAACTTGATAAAATGTTTCTCCTCCTGGTATTAACACATCATTTGGGTTGGTGTGCCATTGCTTAGTTAATTCTTCAACGAATACTTCTTTTCCACTTTTTCCTTCCCATTCGCCAAATGAAATATCTAATAAAAATGGTTCTTCTATAATTTCAGCATTTTTTTGATTTTTGTGTATTTTTTCAGCTGTAACAGTAGTTCTAGATAATTTGCTATGATAGATTTTTTCTATATGTATATTTGATAGTTTTCCCCCAACTTCCTCAGCATGTTGTATCCCCAATTCAGAAAGTGGAACATCCATTCTACCTCTAACCCTTTCTTCACCCTCATTAAACGCTGTTTCCCCGTGTCTGATGATGTAAATATCCATGATAAACACTTCTTCCTATATTGGAGGAAAGAATTAGGTTCTTGAATTTTACTCAAAGTAATTGAAAGATAATTCATACGTAAAACTCTTAAAATACCAATTTTATGAAGTCTTAATGCAAGAAGAAATAAACAAGGAATGGATGGATGAATACGAGAAAAACTATTCTCTGTACAAAACCGAGTGGGATTTTCACTATGACAATGTTAGAGAGTTTATTCTAGCTTGCTTACCAATGAGAGTTAATCATTGGGCTTTTATAGGTGTTACAAACAGAGTTCCTGAAATGGATGAAAGAATCCTAAATCGAGTGACTAATATTTCTCTTCTAGATATAAATCAAGAAGCTTTGAAACGCGCAAGAATTCATCTTAATTCTGTATATGAATTCAAGAATGTAGAGGTTAATCTTTTTGATAATACAATGGGGTATGTATCTCTGATCTGTGAAGAATTTGTGAAATTTGAACAAGGAGAATTGTCTGAAAAGAAATTGCTTGAATCATTATCGAAACTAGAAATTCCTGAGTTCAATTATGAAGGTGAGACTTACGATCTTATTTCACATTTTGGGCTAATGGATTATTACCTGATGCCTTTGTTTACTAAATTCTGTCCTAGTTTTGACAAGAATTATGAGTCTTTTTATGAAATAATGAGAAAATTGAATGATGATTCTGTTAAAATCACTTTACAAGTTCTTGAGAAAATGTTGAATAAATCAGGAATCTTAATCATATCTACTCCTGTTGAACGCATTCCTGAAGGAGGAGAGTGTAAGAGATCTTTATTCTGGTTAAACTCTTTAGAAGAGCATATTGAATCATCAAACTTAGTTATAGAGAAAAAAACTACCCATCTTTGGGAAGAATATCCTATAAAAGATGGACACTCACATACAATCTTGAACATATGTTGTAAGAAAGGATAGAAAGAAGAGATGAATGAGAGAATGGCAACTCTCATCCTATCTGATTATTTTTTTCTTCTAAAGATCATAACTAAACTAATTGTCACAAAGAATGAAATGGATGAAACAATTAGGAGCTCATTTTGAGTTAGGTAAGGTAAGTTTACCCGGAAATTTGTGGTTGTAGGATCAGACCATCCTATTATTAATCCTTCAATTCCTACCTTTGGATCATGAATGATTTCTTCACCTTGAGGATAGCTAAGATACATTATACCTACATCTGAAATAGTCTCTATTTGTGATGTATTAATATTGTACTCTATGCTATCAACAGATGCTATTTTCAACCAAGAGAAGAAACCAGTATAATTCTCAAAATCTATTTCTATTTCTTGTTCATAAGATGCTCTTCCTTCTTCTTCATCCTCTGTTTCCTCATCCTCTTCATATTCAGCTTCCAGTTCGGATTCCAATTCAATTTTCAAAGCTAGATATGAATTTACATCTGTAAAACTAAAATTGTTGATTAAAATATCAAATTTAAATTCTGTAGGGGTTATTAAGGTCTCATTAATTGTTACAAATTCTCCTGAAACATACATAGTTGAAGAGAATATTTCATCACTTGTTTCAACAGTAAAAATATGAACAGTATGATTATCTATTAATTCACTAGAATATTCAATTGGATTATAGCTATCTATCTCATATATGTTAACCAAATTATCTATTAGAGGTTCATAAGTCCCATTACCATTTACATCAATGTACTCAATAAGCTCTGAAAGTGTAATCTCAAATTCAAGCTCTGTTTCACCAGAATCGATTTCTTTCTCGAACTCAAGAGAATATTCCAAACCTTCAGAAGTTGCTTTCATTTCAGCTGTAAAACTGTTCTCAACCTCACCTGAAGATATTTGTGATTCAATGCTTGCTTCATCATCATCATATTCTACTGAAATCGTTCTCCTGTTTTCTTCTTCGAGATCGTCTTCAACACCATCGTCATCTTCATCGTCTTCGTCATCGCTGGCTTGAACAGGTAAATAGAGGAAGGATGAAAAAACTAGAATTACTACTAACCCACCCAAAACAAATTTCCTTTTGCTCAATAATCTTGATTTCAACTTATAACCTCTATTGTTAATCTTATCTTATTTTGTTTAAATTTATAGTTTCACTTACATTTTTTTGTAGT
>JAEOSZ010000106.1 GCA_016840095.1 Candidatus Heimdallarchaeota archaeon | reverse complement strand
TAGTCTGATAATACTCACCTATTTCCTTGATTGTCTCTTCATCAAATACTCCTAAGGATGCGATGCTTGGACGCTTTCTTATTTCACTCTTTAATTTACTCAATGTCAGTGTTTGTAGAAGAGAGAGAACCTTGGAACCTGTTGTCTTTGCAGAAAAGTTGTTCCAATAAGTCTTTGATTTAATCAAAATATCTACTACGAGAAACATACCATTATTGTTAAGATTCCTTACATCGTTTGACGTTAGTTTAGACAATGCAGATAGAGGATGTTTCAGTGTTCTAAGGATTTTCTTATTTGGTTCAGAAATCTTCTCATAATTCTTGTATAATTCAGATAAATAATCATTTAAGTGTTTTATCTTCTTTTTAGGAATGGATTTTGAGAGTGATGTCAATTCTGCTTCAGAGAAGAGTTGAGATGCTTTAAGATATTCTTCATCAATTCTTTCTTCCAAGGAAGAAAAGTTTTGTAGAAAACTTATTATTTTCTTATTTTCAGTTTCTTCTACTGTATTAAGAAGATCTTGAATACTGAAAATTCCTTTGTTATAATATTGTTTGTCAATTTCAAAGAAGGTTAAGCTGTTGATATCAGGATAGTAAAGTATTGGTGTTTCTAAGATTGTTTCAATCTTGTTTTTTATCTTGTTCAATTTACTTTCAGGAATCAACCAAGAATAAGTTGAATATTCATTTAAATCAGAGATTGTATAAATTCCAATAGATTTCAAGAAATTCTTATCTCTAGGGGATAATAGGAAGAACTCTCTATCCACAGAAACACTTTCTGTATCTATTTTTTCTTTCAGACTCTCAAAGTTGATTGAGTCAATTATATCGGTAATCTTTGCTATACTCAATTTTGATTTAGTAGCAACTGTTTTTGGTGATACAATTAATAAATCGGATATAGTTGAAACTTCAGACCTTTTCAATCGATTATAGATAGTTGGGTCTATTTCCAAGAATCTTAAGTTTGCCAACAAGTATGGAGCATATTGGGAGAATAACTCACTATCGTCCTTGAAACCAGATGATGTAAGTAAGGACGTGTAGGAATAATAACCTCGTTTTTGTAAATCTTGTTCTGTTTCAGAAAGAGATCCTTCGAAACCAATTTCTGAAAGTGTTTTGATTGTACTGAGAGATGGTATAATTTCTTCACGCATTTTCTTAGGATGATCCTTAAAGTAAATCAGTAAATCTTCAATAATCTGGAAATTGTTTGTTAAACAATATTTTATTGTTTCTTCAGTCAGATTTGGTAATACACTAACACTTTTTCCTAATCCATCTCTTAATTCAAGAAGTTCAGCTGTTTTCATCTTACCTTTGGATGTTATATATGAATCTGGAACAAAAAGGAGGTGATCTACAGTCGTTAAACCTGCTTGAAGTAATGATGCTTTTACTGATTTTGTAAAGTTTAGTTCGTCTATAGAAAGACCAAACTTCTGAATGCCATATAATTGTTTTATGAGATATGTTGGATCTGATTTTTGGTTTGTAATAAGTTTCTGGAGGCTTGAATGCCATTTTTCTTGAGGAATCTCTAGAAGATCTGTGTAAGTAAATATTTTTTCCTGAACTAATAAGTCGATATTCTTTCTGCTTAATTTCAAAACCTTACCAATTAAGGTTATAGGAGTATGCAAAATTGAAACTAGTTCTCTAACACTTTGTTTTTCTTCAGCAGTTAGAGGTAACTCATCAATTTGAAGATGAGCAGCTTGGGTTAAGGAAACACACCCATGATCCTTTAACACTTTTTTAATCTTATCAGAAAGTTTTCCAATTAGTTGAATATCTAAGCCAACTAACTTAGCATTTGCTTCTAAAACCTCTAGATCTACCTTAACTTTGATTTGCTTGACTTTTTCAGTACTAATGTTCATGTATTTTGAAAGATGGATTTCAGGTATCTGAAGGAATTGAAATACATTTCTCACACCCTTGCTTTTTAACATCTGAACATTGGATATTGATAGTCCATCAATTGAAGCAACGCTGAAATTCTTTAATGAGAAGAGAGTTGGTCGCATTTCTTCATATATAGCTTGATCCTCAATAATTGTGCTGTCCAAAGCAAGTAATTCATCTAGATACTGAATCTTTGCAGATTTCAATTTTCTTAATATTTTTTGATCTTTTATTAGACTTAAATCTGTAAGTTTCAACGACCATTC
The DNA here is from genome assembly GCA_016840095.1 of Candidatus Heimdallarchaeota archaeon. GTDB lineage: Archaea > Asgardarchaeota > Heimdallarchaeia > Heimdallarchaeales > Heimdallarchaeaceae > UBA460. The sequence continues at coordinate 26,465 of JAEOSZ010000106.1, read as the reverse complement.
AGTAGGTTTGATCTTGAGAATATTTTTATTGATAGTTTCAATGAATTTCCTAAAGAACTGATCTGAGAAATTCCTGGTCTCACTTGTTTTTGAATCATCTGCTAACAATAGCAAAGCTGTGATAATGTTATTCGCATCTTTGGATCCTAGTAGCGACATACTTTCTATTTTGAAATCAGAATATTCATACAGCCAAGTAATGGGTTTGAACAAGTTTGAAGTAACATTCTGAAGTAGATTTTCTTCTTTGTTTGTTAATTCAAACAAAGGATGATGCATAAAGTCAAATAAGAATAAAGCAGTGGTTAAACCATAATTCTTGAATTTACTTTGAATATCTTTTGGTAAACTTAACTGCTGTTCGATATATGGAGAGAAGGTTTCTGACATTTTTAGACTCAGGTTGAAACCACGTTGAAACTCTTTAATAGCTCTAATAACGCTTTTTGGGGCATCTTCTATTGTTTGTACATTTGTTGAAATTAGTTCAATTACATGTTTTATTCCAATTTTCCAGAGAACAGCTTTGGTTTCTAAATCAAAATAAGCAAGTGAGAGAGTACTCAAACTTAAGAAACTAACAAGTTGTTCAACAAAAGAGATATTTGTTATTTTCTCTATTCGTTCTGTTTCGGTAAATTGTAGAAGATGTTCTGGTACAAAACCAAATAGATCTTCAACTGTTTTCTTTGAAGGATCAAAATATAGATCTCTTAAAATATTAAGAATGGGTTCATTAAGAAGCAATGCTGTACCTCTGATTAGTGTGAAGTTACCTGTTCTAATTCTAGTTATTTCTTTGGTTATTTTCCCACCTAAAGCTTTCTTCAGCTCGGTATCATTTGAACACAAGAAATCTATTACTCTTAGTATTCCCATCTGTGATAATTTTATTTTCGATTCTGGAGATAGTTCTTTAATTCTATAAATAGAGACATTACAGCTGTTTAGAAAATCTCTTAGAACTTCATCAGAAACATTAGCTATTGTAAAAGCTTGATAGTACTGACTATAAACATCTTGAACATATTGCTTATCAGACTTCAAAAGGTAGTTTACTGTTGATTTCGAAAGTACAGGAAACTCTGTAAGTTTTACTCCCTTCTTGTCCAGTTCAGTTAATAGGTTTTCTGGATTAATTTTATCTAGATATTTCCTTACTTCGCTTTCATCTATATCTAAGATGATTGCAATTGTAGATACATCCTCAGTAATGAAAGATAACATATCTCCTACACCAGAGTATACAAGCTTCTGGACCTGTTGATTACTCAATCCTAGAAATGCTACAGAAGAGAGATATAACTGAACATCTCGGAATACATCTAGCTTAACCAAATGAGGATGAGAATCCCTTATTTCAGACATTCTAGAATTGAAATCTTGAATAGAGTTTATTCCCAATTGCTTGAGTTTTTCTAAATAGTCTGCTTCTATAGAAGGAAGTAAATTAAGTGATAAAGCTGTTTCTGCTCTTTTCTCAGCTACTTCATCTAATGAAAGTATATCTAATGCATGGAATTCTTTGTAAATTGGATTTTGAGTAATATGAAACAGTTCTTTCTTGTCTAATAAAGCTAAATCAATAATAGAATTAATATTGTAAAATTCTAGTCTTTTTATCTCGTCAGATGCTAAGAAACCAATGAATCTTATTGATCCTGATAGAATTTCTTTCACCTTAGCATAATTTTCAACGGAAAGAATAGAGGATATGTTTTGTGTTTCAGCTGAATAGTAGAGAGATTCAATATCTGTGATTCCTCTCTTCTTTAATGATTCAATCTGTTTCTCTGTAATCAGAACAGAAGCAACAATTGGATGTGTTTGTGCTTTCTTGAAGGATTGTATCAGTGAATAATCAAGGTTTCCTTGTATTTCTCTGATATACCTTTGTGGTAATCCAGTGATTTCAGAAATTGTCTGAATAGGTGTAGAGAAGAAATCAATTAGTGTATTGATAGATGATTTACTAAGCTTCAATGCCAACTCCCTTGGAAGGCCCATTGATGAAATAGGTACTGCTAAATCAATGATTAGGTTATTGAATGAATCTACTTCTTGTAGTTTATTGTAGAATGGAGCTAAAGCAGAATGTTCCACTAAATCTATATCAAAAACATCACCTATTTTGGTATTCTTGTAATCTTCTCTTCTTATTTTCTTTATTCTGTTGAAAAATGGAGTTATTCTTACAGGTAGCTCTAAGAGAGCACGGATAAGTGTGAGGTTATAATTTTCATTAAGGTATTGACCATCCTTTGAAAGTAGATGATCTAAGACTTTGGTATCTGTAACAACATCTGAAAGAGTCTTTTCTTCGAAGTTCTGAACAATATTACTGAAGAATGATGAATTATATACAGATGAAGGTAGTTTTGCAAAATAATGAAATGCTCTCATCTCAAGCATTTTTGAAGAGTAGGTTGATATTGATCTGTAAAGAACAGGATCTTTTATTTCCTCATCAGGTAAGAAGAGCAGTTGATGTACATACTTAATGTTATTTTGTTCCCAAACCTCTAGTGAATATTCTGATATTTCTGTGAAGATTCTTAATGGTAGTTCTAATACTTTCTTAACAGCTGAAACCTTTGACCATAAATCTGGATTAAGTGCGTAAAATTCTTCTTCAATAACATAATAAATTTCCTGAAGAGTTTGAAATCTCTCGAATTGAATTATAGAATCTCGACTCAATTGTCGTTGTTCTAGTCTATCAAATAACTTTGTTTCTGATGCAAAAATACCTTTATCCTCATACGCTTCCTGGATACTCTGAGCGTTTAAGGAATTCTTCACTGAACTTATATCGTTTGCAGGGATTTCTAGTAATTTAGTAAGTTTCTGAGTTGATGTAAGGATAAAATCAGCAATAGTAAATATCTCATTTTCTCTCAAAATCTCTGTCTTTTCAAAAGATATAGCAGGAAGATAATAACTTGGAAGTGTGAATGTTCCCAAAATATCTGCTAAAGCAAGACCTCTTTTAATATTTTCAAATCTCTCATCAGGAATTCCAGTTTTTTCCATCAGATTCTCAGGAGAGATTAGCATAAATCCTAATAGCGTAGTTATATCTACTTTCTTCAAAGTTTCAATCAATTCTTTATCTAGCATATCAGAGATGTATTTCAAGGGTAAATTCAGAACTTGTTTGAATGCTTCAATTATATTCCAGGGTAGTTCAGCAATTCTCCACTCACGTTTAGAAGTCGAGAAATATAGATCCTCAATTGTTACTATATTGTATTCCTCAAGTTTATCAACTATATGAGGTTTGAATATATCAAGTTCAGCAAGATCAGTTCCGGTATCACTTATCCTTAGATTTCTTTGCAGGAGAAGTGCTTCTGATGAAGTTATCCCTAAAATTCCTTCAAGTTTTTCCTTTTTAACAATGAGTAAATCAATAATTCGAGAGATACCATTAGCTCTAAGTACATTTAGTTGTTCAGTTGTAAGTGAAGAGAGTTTTGTTTCTTTGATTTCTTTTTCTTCACCAGATTCCTCGTCTATTACTTTCTTTTTGACAATTTTATCCCAAGTTACTAGAGTAAGAGGTGATCGTAGTAGTTTTCTAAATTTATCAATTACATTCCAATGAACAATTGAGGCAGAAAATGTAAGTGGATGAGATAGGAAGAATATTTTGTCAACAGAGTTATATCCTGCGAGAACAAGTGATTCAATTTCAAGAGCTGAAAAACGTTCAGAATCTTCATATTCGAATGATATTAAGGACTTCAATCTATTCCTTTCTGCTCTTTCAAAGAAACTAGTACCTTTTTGTTCAATCTCGAATCCTGTAAATATCTGATTGATTTCTTCTTCAGTTTTGTTGAGAATCTTTTCAATTTCCTTTGAAGAATACTCAAATAACTGGTGAACAGCTATTATTCCTTTAGTACGTAAATCTTCATATTCTTGAAGAGAAAGATTCCCTATTCTTGAAATAGGTAAGCTTAAGGTTCGTTCAAACTCGTCATACTCACTAAACAATAAAACTTGTTTTCTGAACTCATTTGTTTCTTCAAAGTCTCGATTCTTTATCATGTAATAGAGTTCAATCATAACTTTTCTATGAGCAGCAGATGACAATTCAGACTCTAAAATTTCTGGTATAAGATCTAGAAATTGTTTAATAGTAATGATATTCCTCGCATTCAATCTTAGAAGAGCATCTTTAGCATCTTCTAACTGATTTGGTTTCTTGGAAAATAGTTGGGCAAGTTCTATGATTTCAAGTTGAGATAAAGTACTTAGATTCTTAATTTTCTTCCATAATCCTAGCGATAAATTAACTTTCTCTGATGGATATAGATAGAACAAATCTTGTAGTGTTTCATTAGTCCCTCCAAAGTAATCATTCAATCGGGGGAAGAGAGTCTTCAGCTGTGCTAATGGTTTACTTAGTTCTTTTCTATTCTTGTTGATTTCATCTAAAGACACACTATCTTTCATTTTTTTGATTTCTTCGACTTTGTATCCTAAAATATCTGCTAATTCTTCATTAGACCAGATGAGAAATCTTCCAATACAATTTATTCCAACTTCTTTTAATAAATAGGAAGCTCGTCTAAGCTGTGGGAAAGAGAATATAATTGGTGTTCTTAGAAAATTCGATAATTCAGAATATTTCTTCTTTTTCTCAGCAGAAATAGCATAGGAATCAGGTGAGTTTGAGAACAACTCTTCTAATACAATTATTCCACATTCCCTGAACATCTCTTGTTCTCCCAACCAGTTAGGTAATGGAGTACCGAGTACTTTTTTAATCTGATCAACATCCCTTTTCTTCATACCCATCTTTCTCAAACCTGGGGAAGAGTATGAAAGGAAAGTTGATGAATTAAATATTTGATTCCTGTGTAGTTCAGTTTCTATACTACTAGGTATAATCTTAATATGACTGGAGTTTAATCCCTTTTCAGCTGCTTGCAGAGAGGATAAAATAGTATATTTTGTTTCATTCATTAATAACTCTGCTAAGCTTTCCAGTTTCTTATCATAAATTTGCTCAGCACTATAAAATAGTAATTGAGCTAAGGTTTTGATACCTTTAGTTGCTAACAAATTGATTGCTGATTTTTCAGCACTTTTAAGAGTATCACTTTCAATAAATTCAAAAGCTGTTAGATTGATTGATGGAGATTCTTTAACTAATTTTTCAAGGAACAATGAATATATTATTCGCTCCATTTCTTTGATTTGGACAAGATCATCAGTTGAAGTATTGATGAAATTCTCAATCGTTTTTATTTTTCTTCTGTGGAAAGCATTTTTTGTATAACCATCTGTCCAATCTGGTGTCATTTTTGTTATGTTGGTTGTTAAGAAAGTTGGAAATTTGGCAATCATTTTATTGAAAACTTCTTTCAAGTAATCAATTAGTATTGAAGTAATTTCTTGTTGATAGTTGATTTTTTCGGGAAGTAATGTTTGATAAATAAATTCTTCCACTGTTAAATCAGCAGCAAGAATCTCATTTGATTGAGCTTTGAAGACTTTAAATGACGGGAAAAGATGACCAATTTTCAGCTGTCCTTTTGCAGTTAAGGTATCTGTTGGATGTTTTGATTTTGGATAGCTCTTTGAACCATCATCTTTTCTATTCAAAAGTAGAAGTTGATTAATCAGTTCATCCTTTTTGTTTTCAAATAGTTTCTCTAAAAGCCCTGTAACATTCTTTAGTTTCTCAAATTCAGTGGCTAAATAATGATAACTATTTTGTATCCATCTTCGATTTAAAGCATCTTTTAATGAAATTGATGACTTATCAAACCTTCTCTCAACAGCTCTAGAAACAAAGATTTTTGCATCAAACTGAGGACTTAATCCTTCTCTATCTAACTCATAGATTGTTCTTAATTTGATGTTATATACTGCTTCCTCATCAAGTGACATAATTGTTGTTAACTCTTTAGTAGGAGTTAGTAGAAAGTCAGACACTGTCAAGATGTTTTTACTTTTCAATATGTTTTGAGTAGATACTGGACACCAAATGTTAAGTCCAAAGAGTCTCTTACCTAAAGGCATGAATAACTTAGCTTTTTTAGTAGCACCATGTGCCAAAGCAGAGGCTATTCTGTTTTTCTCAAATCTGAAATCTGCAATTTCTATACCTTCATCCTCAATTATTTGAGAAAGATTTTCAACAACACCAGGAGCAGATTTAACAAACCGTGATAATCTAGCATGTTCTCGACGCCGTCTTTTTGCTCTACTTAGAAATGTTTTCAGTCTTCTACCCAATTGTTGTAGAGCAAGTCTTATTTCTTCTTCAATCTCTGGAACTATTGATATATACTCTTTACTTGTTTCTGGAAAAGGTATTTTTGTACTTACAACAGAAACTGTTATTGCTAGAGGATCAGATTGCCTTGTTAAACCATACTCATTCCATCTGATTGAAGAAACAACATGGGAAATAACATCATTCCCTGCACCAAATATCAGAGGTATTCTATTTGCATATCTGTAGATGATTTTATTATCTTGAACATTAGTTCCTCTTTGCTGAGAAGCTTCAGTTACTCCACCACCATAACCTATCGCTGCTTCTACAACAAATGGATGACCTGAATATGCTTTTGGTGGTCTTGAAATAGCTTCTGTAAATTTAGGAACTAATTCCTTTTCAAGTCCTCTTTTCAGTCTTCCTGCACCTAATGGAGAAAGAGCTGTTCCTTTTGGAGGATCAAACTGGAATACTCTATCACGCTTTCGTTTGACATCTTTTGCTTCTTGGTATGCTTTAACAAATCCTTCATGGACAATTCTGCGTATCTCTCTAGAATCAAGTTCTTTTGGATGTTTATTAGGATCTATTTCTAACAATTGGAAAAAATCTTCAGCAATTTCTTCTGTTACTCCCATAAATTGATTTGCCAGGAATTGTTTGAGTGATTTGGCATTGTTTGAACCTAATTCCGCTTTGAACTGGGTGATATCACACCCATAGGGATGAATCTTAACAACTTGAGGAGGAGGAGGCATGTCATCTACAACACTCTCAAAAATAAACTCTTCAAATTCCCCTTCCTTATCACCTGGAACTTTAACATCAAAAGAAGAATAAGGAGTAATTATAGCTAATTGTCTGAAATATTCTCGAACGCTGTTCTTAGCAAGATTCCAAGCTCCTGTAAAAGTTATAGAAATCTCTGTACCTGGTTCCTCGAGATAACTTTCATCACCTGGGAGATACTCTCTTTGTTCCATGATAATTGGTTCATTTTTCTCAAGATTTATCATCAAATGCATTTCATGTGTAATGTCATCCATGAAGTACCGTGATCTGATTTTAGCTGGAAGATCAACAGAAGACATGGAATATAATAAGCACATTTTTGCACCTAATCCAAATCTTCCTCGTGTCTGAATAACTCCATATTTTGTACCTGTAAGAACCCTACCAAAGAGCTCAGCGATTAAGTTTCCTGGAACACCAATCCCATTATCCTTACATGTCAATTGTAAGAAATCTAAATGCTTTTCTAGCTTCTTATGTTGTTTAACATCAAGAAGCTCATTTATTTCTCTACTTGATAGTTTTCTCAATTCAACTGTGATATTGGGACTTATCCCTCTTTTTTCTGCAGCATCTAATCCATTTTCAACTAATTCGCGTATGCTTGTAAATACAGCACGCATGGAATTTCCAAAGCCAGCTATTGCTCTGTTTTCATTGAAAAAAGCAGCTGCAGACATCTTTTTAGTAACTGAAGTTTCAGACACGTTTGTTACCTCTTAATCTTGAAATATTGAAACCGAAAATACCGAATCATAATGTCGGCATTTTAGATACAATTGTATTATTATCTGTTAAGGTTATAATATTTATGTTATTCTTCACCATTGAGTTATTTAGCATTAAAATAAGTAAAAAAAGTATTTTAAGGAGCACGTAAGCAAGAAAATTATTGATCATAGGTTCAAAAAAATCCAGAACTTTTATAGCTTGAAAACTTCAATAATGTTCAATCAAAAAATTGTATATGAAGAGCGTTTTTCTTAATTAAAATTAGCATAAACAGAGAAATTCTATCAATTTAAGACTAGATAAATGTATGTAAAAAAAGTAAAGAAAAAAAGAGGAAAAATAACCTTTAGTTGTCAGGAATTACTTCAGTTTTTTGTTTAGTTCTATGGAGAACCACAGAAGTTATAACAAAACCTATTGTAACTAAGAACATTGAACCAAAAGCACCTATTGTACGAGATGTATCTGCTCCTTCAATCACATCAAGAAAATCTGTATTCATATCTACGTATAAAACACCAGTGCCTAGATGGATATCTTCTTGCCAGAACATAGTTGACATTCCACCAGGTACTGCTGGGAATGTTTGATGCCATGTTGGATATTTATGTATTCCAGGAAGAGATTGGATTGGACCCGTATATTTAGTTCTGTTTAGGAACTCAAATGCTTCAATAAAGTTAGCCACAATTGTATTATATTGAATCCTATCTCGTCTATCCACAACAACCCCAGTAATTGGTTCAACCATCATGTATTGCATATGAAATGGATCTCTTCCTACTTGTCCTGGTAAGGAATAGGTTATGAATACATCTTGAAGAGTTAAGTCTAAATCATACATTTTATTCCATTTTCCAACTTGTATGAAACTTGTGTTGATAAAGTTTGCAGCATGCATCCAATAAAGATCATATTGATCCATTTGAAGATATGGTACTCCTGCTTGAGCTAGATATACATCCACAGTCTCGTCAAACCATAGAGCAGTATCTGTTGAACTGTAGGCAAATGGTTTGAGGAAGAAGTCATTCCATTGTAACCTAAATCCTCTCTCAGTATAAGGAGTAACAGAAAATGAATCGTAGGTATAGTTAAATGGATCAACTTCTGCTTGTGCTGCATCAGGACCTAAATCCCAGAAGTCAAATTGAACTTTACTATCTCTTTGCCAACATTCTAGAAATGTATGAATCTCATCTTTTTCAACAAAATCAAAATCTCCAGAAATAATGCTATAATCTAAATGAACAAGACCTTGTTCGTAATCAGCTAAAAAGATATCATCTCCGTCAGCATAGATTCCGTATGCTGTTCCTAGATGACTAGTACTATTGAATCTTTCATCCTCTGTAGGATTGTTTTTATCAGTAATATCAACCATCATAAAACCGTCTTCACCTTGAGTCAAGTAAGCATTAAAACCGTCAATATAGATATTATTGAAAGGTTCATCACCTGGAGCATATTCTAAATGTCCCATCTCTGTAAGTGTTTTATTTGATTGAATTCTAAAGATTAACATACCTTCTATCGCATCTAAAACGTATAAGTATAATCCATCAATTTTTACATCTCTTACATCTTTAAGATTTGAGAAATTTGCTGAATCATAATGCCAAACAAGATCTAAATCCGGTGCTGCATAATCTCCTAAATCCATAACATCTATACCATCTGTTCCTAAAGCAACAAAAGCATCTCTGTTATTGATATCTACTCTAGCATCTACTGCTATGGCTGTTCCTGAAGAGTTAACAAAAGTATAGATAGTGCTGACTTCTTTAGTATCAGCTGTTAAGGTTGCAATCTTTACACCTATTTCACCATTGGCTATAACTAAGGCATCCATTGGAGTTCCTCCAATCATATATCTTACAGCTGAAACTCCTCTCATGTCGTTATTACCAAGATTCCATTGATCTATTTCATCAATAGTATGTGGATTTGTAACGTTGAGAATTTCTAATCCTTTAGTTCCTTCAACAGCGTAAGCAATACCATCTATTACGGCATAATCATTGATTACACCATCATAATCACCAAATTGACCAACAGCTCTAAACAGCGGATCTGTTGTATTAACAACTTTAATGTCAGTTCCACCTTCTAGGACATAAGCCATATCATTTTCCATTATTACATCCATAGATTTAGAATACTCATAAAATGGAATATTGGCTATTCCTGTTAGAGACCCTGTTATTATGGGATCAACCAGTCCTAATCTTTCAACGTAATAAACATCTTGATCCCAATCAATACTTGATGAAGATAGTGTTTCGTTAACAAGAAGCGGAAATACTCTATCGTCGAGAAGTGGATCTGGAACACCAGAAACCCATTCCATTGTAGTTCTTTCACAAATATAAGAAATTTTATTATCATATAACCAGTCTAACGAAGGTCTCCCAAGTAGATAATTAAGATAAGCAGCAAACGATTTAGCTGATTCTATTTCAGTTGGAGTATCAATACCATAAACATCAGCTAATAACTGAGTAACATCAACTGTTAAATCATCAGGCTCACCATAATCTAGTCCTCTTACTAAATCCAAGAAGAATTTAGGAGCACCTGCATCTCCAGTTAGAATTGAATAATCTTTTCCATCATATGTAGCATTATAGAGCATATTGTAGCTTGTTGATTGATCAAAGTCTAAATCTTGGAATGCTGGTCTAACACTTATCCAATTATGAGGAAAATATGTCCCCAGATCTAGTATACCTTCACTTTCTGCATATCCTCTATTGAGAATGGCATGTGCGATTTCAGGATATGTGTAAGAAGTATTAAGAAGGTCTGATTCGGTTTTTAGGAGAAAAGTGGCAACATAAGATTGAAAACCATATTCAGTTCCGTTTCCAAAGTATTCAATATAATATGGCCACATATAATTTACATTGATGACTTTTTCGTCTCCTGTCAATGTAGAAACTGATTCATTAAGAGTATATTGTCTTCGAGTTGTGAAAACGACATAATCATCTTCAGCATTATATTCTAGAACTGTTTTGTTTATCGTTATATCGAAAATAAGCTCTCCTTGTATATAGAAATAAGCAAGCGGATTGCCATAATCTATGTAACCTGATCTGTCAGTTATATTAAAGAATTCGAAGTAAGCTTGATCATAGAACCTTGATTCATTTGTGCTTGGAGCAGTATGCATCCAATCAGAATATGAACCAATACCAGTATTGGGAATAATATCATCTACAGTTAGTTTCCCAAAATGATCTAAATTAGTGTTTACTCCGTTAATAATATTAATTGAATTTATAGGCAAAATAATTCCAATCACTAATGCTGAACTAATAGCTAGCGTAAGAATCAGTGCGCCTAATAATGTTCGAAATCTTTTATCCATTGTGAATCCTCTTTTTTTTCACTTTCTATTGTTTCGTCTCTCATAGATATTTAAAGTTAATGACTAATAGTACTAGTATCGTTAGAGACTAATATTACGTTGAGTGAATATAGGAACATTATATATCTTACGGTTGGAACTGAGCAGTTGGAGAGTATGTAGAGAGGGTTCTTGTCTACAATTAACAAATGCAGACGCTGAATTAAAAAAATTAGAAAATCACAAACAGATGATATGATTTATTTTTCATTTCTCAGTGTTTCATCAACATTCAAAAGCTGTATTGTATGAGTTTTTCCGGAAATTCCAACCATAGAACCAGCGATTAGAACAACATTATCTTTCAATTCAAGATATTGGTCTTGATGTAGCTTCTCTATTACACTGAATACAAGCTGATCATAATCTTCTTCAAATTCATGTATAATAGGCTTAACTCCCCAGAAAAGCCTTGTAGTACGCTTTGTAGTTTGGTTATGAGTAACAGAGTAAATTGGAAAATTTTCTCTATTTCTTGAAACCATACTAGCCGAATATCCAGTTTGAGTTAACGCTATGATTGCTTTAGCAGACATTCTCTTTGCTAGTCTAACAGCTGCAATGCCAATTTCCTTACCTATAGAAGTCTCAGTTTCAACAATTAATGGACGATCAAGAGACAGATTTTTCTCTGCTTCCAAAATAATCTCGTTCATTACTTTCATAACTTGTAAAGGATGTTTTCCTGTAGCTGTTTCTGCTGATAGCATCAGTGCATCAGCACCATCAAAAACAGCATGAGAAACATCACTTGCTTCTGCTCGAGTAGGCAAGGTTTCCTTTGTCATAGATTCCAACATTTGTGTTGCCACAATTACTGGTTTTGCAACTCTCATACCTAGTTGAATCAACTGTTTCTGTAAAACAGGTACTTTTGCAGAACCTACTTCAATAGCTAAATCCCCTCTAGCAACCATTAAACCATTACTATAGGATGCTATTTCTTCAATTGAATTTAATGGATCTTTGTGCTCAATTTTAGCAATGAGATGAATGTTCCTTTTTGTTTTGGAATCAACTATTTCTTTGACTTTCCTTAGATCATCAACATCACGGACAAAAGAGATGAAAAGAAAATCTGTCTCTAAATCGCATGCTTTTTCGATATCAAGTATATCCTTCTTTGTTGGAACTCTAACTGATAGATTGGAATCTGGAAAATTTACGCCTTTTCTAGATGAAATTTCTCCTCCATCAACAACTCTACAAACTATCTCATCATCAGTAACTGATTCAGTTACAAGGTTAACCAAACCATCATTGATGAATAGAGTACTTTTAGCTTTCAATTCTTTGGTTAAATTTGGATAATTGATTGGAAAAGTGTCATTTTTTCCTACAACATCTCTTGTGGTGAGTTTGATAATCTCATCTTTTTGTAGAATTCTCTTTTCAGCTAATTCACCTAACCGAATCTTAGGACCAGTGATATCAATTCCAATAGCAAGGTCATCACACAAGTTCCTAAGTTTGTTGAAAGTTTTTTCATGGCTTTGATGATTGCCATGAGAAAAATTCAAACGAGCTAGATCCATACCTGAATCTATCATCTTCTTTAGAACATTCTCTGAATCTGATGCAGGACCTATTGTACAAACAATTTTTGTTAGTCTCAACTTAACCAAAAAGACAGTAGAATACTAGAATAAAATACTTACTAACTCACCAACACTTTCGAAATGATTAAAAGTAACTAAAAGGTATATGGAATCGTTATGGAATCAGAACCTGAGTTTAAATCAAAAAAAGCTGTTCCTGAAGATATTGATGTACCAACTTTTGAATTTGAAAATCTACTATTCGATCACTACAAGAGATATCCTAAAACAGCTGCAATTGTTGAAAATCCAGTATATTTAGACGCTTTGATGAATCCCTTCAAGAAATTTTATCTTGTTCCGATTGCTTTATTCAGACTTAAGTTAAATACAATTCTCTCCTTAGGGTGGAAGGAATTTCTCAAACTGTGGATTTACATAGGAGTATTGTTTATTCCAACACTACTTTTTGTTCATATTCCTTATAAAGAATTATTACCTTCTGCTGCTCCATGGTGGAGGTTTATAGATATTCTATTCAATGTTGGAACACCATTACTTATAGCGATTCTATTATCATTATTCTATTTGAAATATACACATGATGGATTTCTTGGTTTAACAATTGCCAAAAGAGTTGAGTGGATTGAGAAACCAGTAAGAGAGTATTATGCAAAGCATTATGATCGACATTTACCGCTAAATCCATTAGTTATCCTAGCATCTCTTGCAACTGGTATAGGAGTTCAAATACCTATGCTCAGAATTGCATTCAATGGATATCCAGCTGCTGCATTCTTCGGTGTACTAGCTTGTATATTCGGTCCTTTTCTCCATTATATTTTCTATGTAGCAATGTATTTCATGCTATATAATACAAGAATTTATGCCAAGGTTCTAAAACCAATTAAAGAGCAGATGAATATCTATAGAAATGAATATGGTACTCTACTAATAAAAGAGAATTATGATCTTATCTGGTCTTTAGGAGACAGATGGTCAAAAGGACGATCTATCAGTCAATTAGAAAACATTCCAACTGCTGGAATAATTTCAACTTTGATCATAATAATAGCAATGGTAATGGGAAATGTAAACCAGTTAATCTATTCTCTACCTCCTCCAGGTATGCCAACGCTCAATTTCGAATTCTTGTTCATTCATGTTGGGCAACCTGCAACTATCTTAGTTGTTACAATTTCAGCCTTAGTAGCAATTTTAATGGTATTCTATGTTATTCTTCCATTATGGGCTTTCAGCAACAAGGCAAAGAAATTCAAAATCAAAGCTTTGATGGAATTAGATAATTACATTTATGCTAATGTTGTAGAGTTTGGGGAGAAATATGATGAAGAAGTAAAGAGAGAACAAGTGACAATGCTTCAATTAAGAGAATTTATTGCTAACATGAGAATCTTTCCAATTTCATCACAGAAAGTTTTCAGAACAATAATGGTAATTGCAATCTGGGTTGTCAATATTCTCAAAATAATCAGATCTGTAGGAGGTTCCTAAATGTCGTGGCTAAAAAGAAAATTATTCAAAAAGAAAATATCTATAGCAGTAATAGGTGTTGGTAATGCAGGTTGTGAAATCGGTGAAAAACTAATTCAACACCTAAATGAAAGTAACATAACAGTCAAATCTCTAGCTATCAATCTCTTTGATGATTTTGAGCCAAAACTAACCAAGTTCTCTGATACTTTCTGGTTTGGAGATCAAAATTTTGTTACTTCTGACCTAAATTTCGAAAAAGCTTACAAACAGCTCAAAGCAAAAGAAAACAGACTAAGAAATAAATTGGATAGAGTTGTTTTTTCTAGAAAAGGAGAACATAAAAGAGAAGATGAATTAGCTCTTCATCTCATTATTGGAAGTGGTGGAGGAACTGGAAGTGCAGGAACAATAATCACTAGTAGAATCCTAGCAGATATTACTGGCGAACCTCCAACTGTTATCTTTGTTTTACCAAAGAAAGATGATTCATCTCTTGTTCAATTCAGTGCTTCTAGAGCTTTATATTACTTAGGATTTGATACTGTAGGTCCACATTGTCCGGTTATTCTATTTGACAATGAAAAACGGTTAGCAGTTTCTGAAGGGGAAACAATAGAAGAAGTAATTGAGAGGAGTAATGATTTACTTGCTGATATTCTAACAACTACTATACTTTCTGCTCTACAAGAAAGTACTCATGAAGAATTTAATGCAGACTTGAATGATTTCTTCAAAACTTTTTCAAAAGAAGCTAGAGGATTAGGAATCATAATATCTTTGGATAGAGAATTTGAATCACTTGAAAAAGCACAAAACACAAGATTTTCTGATCTGTTCTTTGGTGAATTGGATGAGAGTTCCAGTTTGACAACAGATGTTACAAGAGCTAAATTGGGATATCTAGCAATTACTATGCCTACCACTTTTCAATCTACATTTGAAACAAGAAAAATAGTAAAAAGATTCGAAAGAGGAGAAGTGAAAGTTTCCTTAAACTCAATTGAAGAACCAATACTGACAATCAGAGGTGTACTGACGGGTATTCATCCAGATTATGTAGATAGATTCTGGGAAGTATTAGAAAAAGGAAAAGATACCAGAGATGAATTACTCGAAGCTGAAAACATAATCCCAGAACCAGAACAAGAGACTGAAGCAGAAACAGACACTGAAGTTATTACAGAAACAGAGTAGTTTTCTACTCAACTTTTTTTCAATGAATAGATACCGATATAAAGATTCATCACAAGTTATTCTTGAAATTTATGAGTGTAAATAGTGAATGTCCTATTTGTTTGAGAAATATACGCTCAACCTCAAAATTCTGCAAATTTTGTGGAAATTCTTTGAAAAAGTGTCCTGAATGTAGTACTTTGAACAAAGCTGATGATCTTTTCTGCGCAGAATGTGGACATGACATCAAGGATATTGAGGTTCCTGAAAGAACTCCTACTCAAGCTCCAGGAAGAACTGGTGTATTTCAACCAGTTATTCAAAAGACAGAAGGTCAAGATGATGACCAACCTAAACTTATTCTTTGGCCTCCAATGCCAGCTCAACCACCTGCTATGCAAATTCAACCAAAACCACCTACCCCTGCACAAAAATCAGTGAGGTTTACAGAAGTTGAACCATCATTTGAACCTGAGATGTTAGAGTATAAGTACAAAAAAGTGAAGTTTATAGGATTTCTAGAAGGATCTCTTCCCAGTACTAATGCTCTTGCAGCTACAATAGAAGCTTTTGGAATTGCCTTGATTTTTATTGCTCTAGGAATAGGAATCATTGCTATTGGTTTATCTACTTTCAAGTCAGAAACTTTTGCAGTACTTCTTGGTATCATTGGAAGTGTGTTTGTTTTCTCTGCTCCAATGTTTGGTTTATATTTTATTAGTTCTAGATGGTTGTATAGGGCATTTGAGATAAAGAGACCAGTAAAACTAAGCACAGTTCTAATAAATTACTCCTTAGGAATATTAGTTTTCGCTCTTCTTGCATTGATGTTTGCTCCTGTTTTCCTATTAGGTGGAGCAATAGGATGGACACTCTCTGTCATAGGTGGAATAGCTGTTGTTATGGGTTTAATTGTCGTACCTTTGAAAGCCTATTTAGCAGATTTAGTATATGTTAAGGCAGCTGTTAAACAAAGAGAAATAGAAAATGAGAAAAAATCTGACAAAGAAAATAGTAAAGAAAAGGACTAAGGAGTCCTACGAAATCTGTTGTAGTTTTTCTCCTCAACCTAATTTTTTAATTAATTTAGCTTTAGTTGCAGAATCATCTGTTTCGACTAATTCACTGTTTCGCAAATCATGAAGAGCTCGAATAATAGCTGCTGGGGAAAAACCAGTAGTTTTTACAATTTCATCTCTTGTCCATTCTTCCTTGTCTACACCTTGGAATAATAAGAGAATTTTAGTGTGGGGATTTCCAGCAAAGACTTTTTCGAAAAGTGCGGTATAAATGGCAAGAAGATCTTGAATATCTATCTCTTCAGCTCTCTCTTGTGCCATTTCTTCATACATTTCACGTAATCCTTTCATTTGCTCTTCTACGCTTTCAAGTTGGATTTTGTATTTATTTGCATCTTTCAATGCTTCTTCAATAGATTGATCTTTTGTTTCATATTCTGTTTTGAGTTTGGTGAATTTATCTTCAATTTCTTTGAGTTTGGATTTAAGATCATCATTCTCTGATTTTAGATCATTGTTTGCTTTAACAATGTCGTCAGAATAGTTTGAAAGCTTTGTTAATACATCTGGAAGTTCTGCGAATTTGTCTTTTATCTGGGCATAAAGGTCGATGAATTCTTCTAAGGGAGTTTTTGTTGTTCCTTCCATAATGATTTACTAAACTCTTTTCCTTAATATTAATCTTACGAAGATACTAGCAGTAATTTGGGAAAAACTTATTAAACTATCATTCGAACCGAGTAAGGTATGGATTCAATATTGCTCTGTGGTGGGTTAGGAACTAGAATTCGAACAGTTACACAGGATAGCTATCCTAAAGCTATGGTTGAGATTATGGGGAAAACTATCCTAGCATGGGAATTAGAATGGTTAAGAAAGTATAATATAACCCACGCAATCCTCGCAGTAAGACATTTAGCTGGTTATATCGAAGAACAATTTGGTAGCATTTATGAAACTCCCTATGGTGAGATAGAAGTCAGTTATAGTAAAGAACAAGAGAAGCTTGGGTCTGGAGGAGCAATAAAACTAGCACAGGGGTTTGTTTCAAGTACCAATGTTGTTGTAATGAATGGTGACATTCTTACCAATTTTGGTTTAGATGAACTTATTAAAAATCATATTGCAGGACCTGAACTAGGAACAATAGCAGTTGTAAAAATGCGCAGTCCTTTTGGAATAGTAGATATAAAAGAGAATAATATAATATCTGAGTTCAGAGAAAAACCTATGTTAGATCATTGGATTCATGCAGGAATTGATTTATTCAAGAGTGATGTCCTAGATAGATTTCCAACACAAGGTCAAATGGAAGAAACTATTTTCGTAAACTTAGCTAAGGAACAACAATTAAAAGCTTTCAAAGTTGATCCTGGTTATTATTGGAGAAGTATTGACAGCCCAAAAGACCTTCAAGAAGCTGATAAAGAATGGAAAGGGATTGAACTAGAATAACAAATTAGATGTTGAAGGGTCCCAATCAAATCTTTTCTGAACATATGGAGAATCAAAACCTATACTTTTGTAAAGAAGTTCAGCACCAGAATTTTTCTGAGCTTGAAGACAAAACTTGAGTTGAGGATTTGTTTGATTCTTTTCCTCAATATAATTTGACATCATCGTTTTTGCGTATCCTTTTCTACGATGTTTTTGCCTAGTCCCAACTCCATAAATCCCCAAATAGTTCTCATCTTCATAACAACAAAAACAACTAACATCCTTACCCGAAACTGTTCCTATAAAAAACTCGATTCCATTTTCATGTTGTTTTTTGACCATCGAAGTAATGTACTTCTTCAAGTGAGGAGGATAGTTAAAAGAATCAAAAAATACACTTATCCATCGATTAAGTTTCTTTGCAGAGAGAAGATCTATATCAAGATAAGTCTCCGGAGTTAGTTTATCATCACATGATTTCTCCCATGACATAACTGAAGTATCTAAATGATATTGGATTAGCCTCTTATCACGTAAGATTTTGGAGTTTTTTAGGAAGTAGTCATTATGATATACCTTCACAATGTAGTATTCCTTTCCATCTGCGAAAAATGAATGAGTAAAATCAATGAACTCTTGAAAGTTTTCATCACCATATTCAGTTGGAACAACATAACTATAGGTTTCAATACTTCTGTTTTTTATGAAATAACCTAACTTATTTTTCTCAACATAAGAATCTGGCATATAGTAATAGAAACTATATTCATTCATATCCAGCAATTCTCGTTCTGAATGATTTCCGTTAGACATTTCTGATTTCTTTTCAATTAAGTAAGAAATAAATCTTCCTTTACAGATATTTTTACTTGAGCAAAAAAGATTTAAAGAGTCTTTTTTTCTGCAATTTGAAGTTCAATGAGTGTCAGATACGATAAAGATACTAGAAAAGCTTTCTTCAAAGCTCTTGGAAAAGGATTTGGAGGAGCAAGCATCCTATTAATATTATTGGGATTTTGGCTTGGTTGGGAAGGTTTTTACATCTGGTTTTACAATAAATTATTCCATATACCTAAAGAAGATCGAGTTGGTGATCCTTTATTGATAATCTGGCTAATAATTATGTTTCCACTTCTAGCAAGTGGTATTGCCATGTTAGTTTCAGGTGGATTAAAAGCTTACAGATTAGCTATACCTAAAAAAGAATAAGCTTAAGTTCTTTTCCTATTATTTACAAAAGTAATACTTACGATATTAAATCTGCAGTTTCAACAAGACCAAAAATACATATACTTCGTTTACCAAGTTAAAATGATATTCATGATTATTCCTATTTTATGGAGCTTACTTGCTGTATTTGGATTATTTCTAATATTCTATTTCATAGGCTTATATCAAAAAAGTTTCAATACAGTAGATATTGCATATGGAGCAGGGTTTATTTTAGTTGCTGTTGTTTCTTGGATTGTAAGTGGAAGTGATTTTCTTATAGAAAGAAAGATTTTGAGTACAGTATTGGTAATTCTATGGGGAGTTAGGATTGCTGTATTTCTGACTCTGAGAAAATTTGGAAAAGATGAGGAAACAGGCGAAGATAGACGATTTAAAATATACCGTGATGAATGGGGTAAAACTCTTTGGTGGAGAGGATTTCTTCAAATATATTTATCACAAGTTATTTTAATTATGATTATTGGATTACCTGTTCTTGTAGTTACTGCAAACACATCAAATGGTGGACCTCTCGGGGTACTTGATTATATAGGTATTAGTATTTGGTCTATTGGCTTTCTATTTGAGTTTATTGCAGATTTACAAATGCATATTTTTAAGAAAAAAACAGAAAACAAAGGCAAAATTATGACAAAGGGTCTCTGGAAATATTCTCGTCATCCCAATTATTTTGGTGAAATAACTATGTGGTTTGGCTTGTTTTTCATAGCTCTTTATGAATTAAAAGCTTGGAACTTTGTATCGATTCTGAGTCCTATTATTATAGCAATGCTTCTAATTTATGTTACCGGACTTCCTTTAGCCGAAAAGAGATTTGAAAATAACGAAGATTATCAAGATTACAAGAAAAGAACAAGTGCGCTAATACCATGGTTTTCTAAGAAAAAATAAAATTCTTTCATTCTTTTATTGCAATATTTTTTTCTTTTCTATAGCCAGTCTTTAGAAATCGAAGTTTTTGAATAAAATAAATGCAACTACTCCAGGACCAGTATGTGTATAAATTGCAGCTCCCAATGGTAGAACACCAGTTATCTTGATATCAGGATATTTTTCATGTAAACACTTTTTAGCTATTCGAACTCCTTCTTCAGCTTTACCCTCTATTATATAGATAGCTAAATCTTCTTTCTCTTTTATTTCCTCAAAAGCTCTATCTATCACATTCATTATACCTTCTTGGTAATTTCTTGTTCTATCATATGAAACAAGTAATCCTTCTAAAGTTCCTTCTAAACATGGAGTTAAACCCAGAACTGATCCAATAGCATATTGAATCTTACTAATTCTACCTCCTTTCATTAAATATTTTAATGATTCAACAACAAGTGTAGATTTTAGTTGGTTAATTCTAAAATACTCTAGTTTTTCTAAAACTTCATGAAGAGTAAAACCTTGTTGAAATAAAGTTGCAGCTTTCAAAGCTTGTATTCCCACTCCCATAGAACTCTGTTTAGAATCATGAATCGCAATTTCTGATTTTCCACCTTCTTTCTGATAAAGCTTCTTAGCTAGATGTGCATTATTATACAAACCTGACAATTTCGAAGAAAACGGGACATATAAGATTTCCTTAACACCTTCCTTCTCCAATTTTCTATATAAAGATAAAAATTCGTTTGGACTTGGTTGTGTGGTAAAAGGATGCTTTTTTTCATTTTCTAATCTTTCAAAGTATTGTTCTCTTGAGATATCAGTTTTATCCTTCAAAGCTTCGTCAGTATCAGGAAAAACTATATAGACTGATATGGAATGCAATTTGTATTTATCAATAAGATTCTGAGAAATATCTGATGTTGAGTCAATTATAATTGCAGATTTTGGCATGCAATTTTACATCCTTCTTCATTTTACTTTCGTTTTTATTAACTAAGGAGTTGAAGCATATGAATGTTTCTTATATTATTATAGAACAAAAATATAGTAAAATCAACTTATGTTTGAACAGAAAAAAAGATATTCCAATAGTTTAGTGTAGCATAATGAAAGAATATATTGATAAAGAATTGGGAGTCAATGACTATTGTTTTGGCTGTGGAGAATCTAATCCAATTGGTGCGAAATTAAACTTTTACAAAATCTCTGAAAATTCTCTAGGTGCAGATTTCAAAATACCCGATACTTATGGAGGATGGGGAAAAATAGCTCATGGTGGGCTACAGACAGTTCTTCTTGATGAAGTATGTGGATGGACAATGATTACTCTATTAGAGAAAACAGGTTTGACTATTAATGTAAATATCAATTTCCTCAAACCTCTATATGTTGAAGATTCAATTAAGATAGTAGGAGAGATTCAAGAAGTAGAAGGGAGAGATATGATCATTCAAGGATATATCAAGGACTCAGCTGGAGATATCTGTACTAAAGGTCTCTTTACTTTTAGAGAAGTAAAAAAAGAAAAAATTGAAAACTTAGCAAATATTAAGTTCAGCAGCTAGTGTGTTCTATAGCTTCAACTGGACATGCTCCTACGCAGGCGCAGCACTCAATACAATCATCAGTGTTAGGGGCTGTCGATTTTCCATCTACTAATTCAAATACATCAGAGGGACAAACATCGACACAATCTCCTGCACCAATGCATTTGTTATGATCAATTTTAATTGTCCAGTCATCAGAAACATATTCCTTAATTGACATGATTATCAAGATGTGAACATATTTCTTTCTTTTATATTTTATCCCTAGAAGTAATCAACAAGATGTATGCCATATAGCACCAGTAGGACAGTCCATTACGCATGCACAACACTCGATACAGTCATCAATGTTTGGTGCATATGCTTTGTTATCCTTGATCTCAAAAACATCTGAAGGGCAGGATTCAACACAATTTGCAGATCCATCACATTTTGCATGATCTATCTTCATCGTCCAATCTTCTGAAACAAATTCCTTTACTGACATAAGTATCAAATGAACTATGCACTATTGTCTTTTATATTTTCTCTCGTTTTATTATCAGATAACATAAAGAGGATCATGATAAACAATTGAGAGTATTGTTAAGACTAATTGAGCTATTGAGAGCAACAATATCAAGTAGAGTAGGATTTTAGATATTGGTAGAGTAAATTCTTCTTTTCCTTTTCTCAAGAAATAAGTATGTATCGAGAAAGCAAAAAAACCTCCAGCACAAACAATCAATGATATTATCATACCCATTCTAGAGGGATCATAAACGGTAATTAAACCAAGAAAAATCATTGCGATTATAGGTATGTGTAGTGCTACAAATCCAGTAATTCCCCCACCTAACTTGAATAGTTCCCATTCTTTCCAATATGCTGACTCTATTTCGTGTAAAATGAGAAACATTGCATTGATTGCATATATCCAGAATAATGCTTGTAACATAAGGAAAATTCTTTTTTAAAGATATAAGATTTACTCAAAAAATGAAAAAAAATAGGAGGGATTTTTTCTAATCAATAACATTCATTATTGAGAGAACGATAATTACTATAATTATTGCAAGAGAAAGAAGAAAGTATCCGCCTGCAAAAACCTTCGAAAATAAAGAATATGATTCCTTAATGTAATCTTTCCTCTTAATATAGTATATTGGAAGAGCGAGCACACTTCCTGCGCTGAAAATGATGATCGCAACTAAACCAAAAACACTTCCATTAAAGACTTCTACAATACCAAATATAAGAAATGCAACTAGAGCCAAATGAAGAAATGTAAAGTAAGGAGTCATATTCATTTTTTCTGATTCTCCAAATCCCTGCAAATATGCAATGTTTATCATGAAGAAACTATAAAAAAGAAAATTTGCAAAAAATAACCAGAACATGTAATTATACATAGAAGAAACATTAATTTCAAGATTTAAATATCTTATTCACAAAGTTACTTCGAAAGATTATTCTACTAGGATTGTTTCAAATACATATGTCATTTGAAGGAAAGACAGTTATTGTCACTGGAGCTAGCTCAGGAATAGGTTTAGCTACTGCTAGAGCCTTTAAACGCGAAGGAGCTAATGTTCTAATTGTTGCACGATCTAAAGAAAGATTGAAAATTATAGCAGAAGAAATAGATGCAAAATATATTGTAATTGATGTTACTGATAAAGATGCAGCAGAAAAGATAATTGGAGATACTATACTTGAATGGAATAAAATTGATGTGTTGGTGAATGCTGCTGGAATCTTAGAAACTGGAAATATCATGAGTACCTCAGTTGAAGATTTTGACAAAATGATAGATGTAAATTTGAGATCAGTTTTTCTACTAATGCAAACAGCAATTCCATTTCTAAAGGAAAGTAAAGGGAACATTGTAAATGTATCAAGTGTCACAGGTGTTAGAGCATTTCCAGGAATCCTTTCTTACTGTGTCAGCAAAGCAGCTTTAGATCACTTAACAAGATGTTCTGCATTAGATTTAGCTCCCTTTGGAGTTAGAGTAAATGCAGTAAACCCAGGTGTTGTAGTAACTAATCTTCATAGAGCTGCTGGGATGAACGAGGAACAATACAGTAAGTTTCTAGAGCATAGTAAGCAGACTCATCCATTAGGTCGAGTTGGGGCTCCTGATGAAGTAGCAGATTTGATACTATTCTTAGCATCAGATAAAGCTCTTTGGATAACTGGAGAAACAGTAAGTATTGATGGAGGAAGATTTCTAACTTGTCTTCGCTAACTTAAATGGTATTTTTCTCCTAAAGCCCTTAGAATCACATCACCATGAAAGTTACTAAACTCAGTAGGTCTTTCTGTATGGATAGGCATAATTTTCTTGGGATTAATCTTCTTAGTCATTTCTTGAATATCATATCCAGAAGCATGACCAGAGCAATGTAATTGTGTATAAGGATATAGTCCGAAGTACTTTAACCAATTGTCTACTTTTTTCTGATCTAACTCCATCTCTTCATCCACAGGTTCAGTTACAGATCTAATGTAAATTGATTCTTCAGGTGGTTTAATATCGAAAAGATACTTCAACTCAGCAAAATCACATCTGAAAATATACTTGTCAGGATTAGCATTAATATCATCAGCTGTAACACGATTTTCATGCTCAATGAATTGATTTTCCCAACTTTGATAATCTTGCATTTGGATCTCAATAGGGTAATTCATATCATCAAGAACACCCCAGCCTTTTCTCGGAACAAAAATCTTCACTTCTTCCAATCCAGGCATCTGAGCAACATCATATTCAGCCAATGTTTTGAGTGTAAATGCTTGTCTCATATTAACTACCAAAGACCTATCAGTTTTTTTTGCTGCTTCTATGAAGGATCTCATCCTATCAGTATCTCTTACGGGAAAATTAACAATTATCAATCCTCGAATGTTTTCAACAATTGAAAACAGATCTTGCTGAAGATCCATTTCTCCGTAGGTTTTGGGTTCATGAATATTTGTTCCTTCACTGATGAGTAATTCTGGTTCAAAGGAAGCAGCTTTTTCCACAAAGGCTTGACTGAAATTAGCTCTTCTTCCATGGAATCGAATATCTCCAGTATAAACAATTGATCCTTCAGAGGTTTCAATAACGAATGAATTCGCTCCTGGTACTGAGTGGTCTACTGGAAATGGATGTACTGTTACATCCCCAACCTTAAAGCTGTTCTTGAAAATATTAACATCTCTTGGTATAGTCGAAGTTCTATCTTTTACCTTCTTTGATGCATCGCGTTTACTCTCCCTAACTATGAAAGATTCTTTAATTCTAGTATATTGGTGAAAACCATAAGAGGATTCTTCAAAAACCTCTAAAATTGCTTTACACCCAGAAGAACAATAAGCAGGGATATCTGGACGTACATACGAAAGAAAGCCAGCATGGTCCAAATGAGGATGAGAGAGTATTACTCCATCATATTTTGGGTCAGAACTTGTTTCTCTGAAACGTTTCTCATAATCTTGCCTATAGAGACCAGTTAGATCTGGTAATAATCCCAAATTGATATAATCACTAATTATACTATAACGACGAGGTTGGAGGTATGGAGAAAAGAAGCTTCCGTACTTACCAAAACTTAACCCAAAATCGAAGAAGACTTTTGTTGAGCCATCTTCAATCAGAATCTTATTTCCACCAATTTCTTCAACAGCTCCATGGAGAGTAATTGAGGTCATTCGGTTATACATAGACAATTTAGTTTTTAAAACATGTGCACAAAATAACATTCAATGAAAGCTATGGAATGCACTATATGTGGAGGAGATTTAGATATGTTTGTAGAGGTGCTTAATCCTATGATGGCTGTACCTATAGAGATGTTAGAAAAAACTGTTGTGCATCAATGTCAGTCATGTAATGAAAGAAGTCCTGATTTTTCACAAATTGAATGTCCTGAGTGTTTTGAAAAGAAACTAGTGACTGAAGTTACCATAGTAAAGAACATTGGAATCTATGATACCTCTGGACATATATTTTGCACAAATTGTGATCTAGATTTAGTTTTTTGAGAAAAGAAAGAGAGAGGATTACCTTCTCTCAACAATTATCTCAAGAATATCTGTGTCTGCTAATTCATGCTCTAAACCTACTCGCTGTCCTTCAAACTCTCCTGATGGTCCCCAAACTTTTGCATATCTGAATCTATCGATGAAACTTGTATGAATTTTCTTTGCTACATCAGAAACTTTCGAACCTTCACTGATAACAAAAGGTTGCTCTAAATCAGCTTTCTGTCCGGGTTTCTTAGTATATATCCTAATAACCTCAAGTTGCTCAAAAAGCATCATTTTTAGACTTTCAAGTGTTTCTTCTGATTTGATTGTTATTGGATGAATAGGAAGATTGGTTTTAGTTTTCAGCTCTTCAAATCTTTCCTTTGATCCAGGTAAATCTCCTTTAGTAGCTATGATTCCTAGTTTGTATGGAGTCTGTTCATCAATTATCAATTTAGCATCCTCCAGCTGTTTCATTAGGAAGTTCAGCTGTCTATCAATATCCATTGATAAATCTATAACCATCAATATAGCATCACTTGTTCTTGTAACTCTGACTATTTGTTTACTTATAGCCCAATCTTCTCGGAAATCTAGAAATCCAGGAAGATCTATAATCTGTATCTTCAAGTCTTCATATTCTAGAGTTCCTGCAAGAGCTTCTCTAGTTGTATGAAGATAAGCACCTGTTTTCACATCAGTGTTGGTTATAGCATTCATCAAAGTACTTTTACCAACGTTTGAAAGACCAAACAAAGCTATTCTTCCATCACCTGAATAAGGTATATGAAAGGGGTCATGTTCTCTACCTTTTACTTTAGGTTTAGCTTTAGCTTGAGAAATCATACTTTCAAGCTCTTCAATTTGAAGCTTGAAAACACCCAATTTATCCAGTTTCTTGTCACGGATATCTTGGATGATTTCCTCTAGTTCAGCTATGAGCTGTTCTCCTTCAAGATTCCTTATTCTTCG
>JAEOSZ010000105.1 GCA_016840095.1 Candidatus Heimdallarchaeota archaeon | reverse complement strand
GTTTCATTCTTTATCTGATAACACAGAAGAATAAATTGTTTATGAATCGTCATACAGTAGTTTCATTTTCCCTTGGAGTCTATAGTTTGGTTTATTCAATATGGTTTTCTGTGTTCTTTGCAGTATTATGGGTAGGAGGATCAGTTGTCCGAAGTGATGGTTCAAGTCTCTTTAGGTATGATGTTGGTCCATGGATCATTCTATTTATTGTCTTGTTTCCTTTGTTGTTCTTTTCTTTCATTGGTAATACTATCTGGTTTCTGAAACTGATAAAGAAAGAACCAATTACATGATCTAGTTACCCCAACCTTCTTTCTTTCATTATTCGTTTCGATGCTGACCGATTTATCTTCGAAAATGTTTTCGCGCCCCATTAAGAAACATTTCTCATGCTAACGAGAATAGTTTTATATGTAAACCTCAAAGGTTTATATACATTCTAAGGTTGATAAAAATGAAGACTCGAACAAAGTTAGCAATAATTTTACTGACAATAATGATAGTTCTTCCAAATACTCTTCGGAATACATCTTCTGAAATGACAACGAAAATTAGTACTAATGATGTAACAATACTAGTACTATTGGATTTTAATTTTGGAGCGAATTATCTACCTATTCTAAGCCAATTTGAGGAATTTGGTTGGACAGTTGAAACCGCCGCACCAGCAGCAACAATAACTGGTTGCGAATATAATAGCGCAGAATTCCAAGCTGATTATCTTTTCTCGGAAATATCTGATGCAACAACTTATGATTGCATAAACATCCTGCCTGGCAGTTCTCATGATAACCTAATGGCTAATCAAGATAGTATATTGAATAAGATTAAGACAGCTTCAAATGCTGGGGTAATCATTAGTGCATGGTGTAGAGCTGTTAGAGTTATGGCGGCTGCAGATGTTATTGATGGTCTAAATGTTACTGGCCATTCAGACTATGCTTCTGAATATATTGCAGCAGGCGGAGATTTCTATTCTGCTTCCCCTCCTATTATTAGCGGAAATATTGTAACAGTTTCTGCAACTCAGTTTTATCTGAGAGAAATGTATATTGCTATGACTCAGGCTATCGGATGTTATGAAGATGACGCACCAGTTCTAGGGATTGTAGAAGTTCAATCTTTTGCTAATCTCTCAAGATTGTTGACAGTAAATATTGTTGATGAATCAGAATTAACAGTAGTTAAAGCAATTCTCACCCTCGTTTCTTCCGATGATGATCCTCCTCCTCCTTCCACCATTACTTTAACTCTTCTCGGTCCGGATTTAGACAACAATTACTCTGTGTTTTTCACAGAAACAAGTCAAGGAGTATATACCGTTGACCTGGAAATCACTGATCTCTTTTGGAATGAATATATTTACGAAGATATTACAACTGTTAACGTTGGAGTTAGTGCTGAAGCTTCACTGGGTTTCATAATTCCTCTTATTTCATTTCCAATTCTCGTTGGCATTATCCTCATTAAAAGAAAAAAGAAGATAAATGATTAGAAAAAGAATCTAGCAATTGAACTTCTTTTTTTTTACTTTTTTCTTAATCTTTTCATGGAATTACTTGTAATTACTTCAGAGTGATTTTTCGAAAACTCCCCAAGTGGCAACCTTAGTTAATCCGAGAGATTTCACTGTTTCTTCGTATTTCAGCACACCGTATACTAGATCAATTAGGAAAAAGTCTGCGTTTCGCTCAATACTTGCATTAATTGTCTGTAAAATTAACTGATCAAAGTAATTATCATTTACTGCATCGATGTAGAAAGTGGCTATAATTTTTTCATCAATTGAATTTGGACCCGCATAACTATATCCAGCTAATTTATTATCTTCACGAATAACAAGATGATTAACTAGATCCTCTTTTGAACAAATTTCTAGAATGTATTTCTCAGCTTGTTCTTTAGATACTATGAAAAAATCAGCAACCCAGTTAGAGCATTCTTCTAAATCTCTCTCCTTATCAAACTCAAGCACATCTTTTGTTGAACTTTCAATTTTCCCTTTGGTTAGCTCATAATTATAGTAGAGCTTGTAACCAACTGGATAGGTTTTATTTTGTGTGAATCCCCATTTCTCTATATACTTGAGACTTCCTTCCCTCATAGAAGATACCCGAGTTCGGACTAGTTCTACGCCTTTCTTCTTTAAAGCTACTAATATCTTCTCCATTAATAGATCAGTAGCGTCCTCATGTCCAGATAAAACTCTAGGGTAAAATATTCTAGCATACACACTATCTTCTTTCAAATCAGGTCTTATCAGTGATTTCTCACCAATACCAGCCAAAACATAACCAACAATTTTCCCATCCTTAAAACATGAGAGTAATAACTCAGGATCAAAATCAGGTCGTGAAATGATGTTTTTGAAACCCTCGAGTGAATGCTGATAAGGCCAAACCCACTTTGATGCTACTTCTGTTCCAACTTTTACTAGTTCTTCTTCCATTCCAGATTCAAAATCTTTTACAGTATAATTAGACATTTTTTGCTTTCCTTCCTCTAATTCTCTTTACATTCTACGTTTCTTCTTAACTATTAAGAATAAAATAATAGGTATGAAGAGGAATAAAGAATAAGTTATTTTTGCTACACTAGTATTTGCTACATTTCCTTCATAAAAGTTATACTTCAGCTCTTGGGAAATGAGTTCATCCATAGACATAACCGAACCATATTCTACAGGTGAATCCTCAGACATTAAACTAGTGATAACATAGACATTTTCTAAATTCATGCTTTCAACATATATTTTATACTCGTCTGAATTTTCTCGATAAATCTCTTTAATAACTTGGATACCACTTTCATTCTCAAGAACTATGGATACAC
>JAEOSZ010000104.1 GCA_016840095.1 Candidatus Heimdallarchaeota archaeon | reverse complement strand
TGTTTGATTATAATAGCACATTTTTACATGATTATGCCATGCCTTCAGTGGGTGATGTGGGATATCCAGGATGGGATAATGCAACAAGAGACTATTTAGATGATCCAGCTAATAGTGACTGTAATGTTATCATGTGGAGTTGGTGTGGTCAAGCTAGTTCTCAAACTGAGCAAAGTATGATAGATCATTACTTAGATCCAATGAATCTACTAGAAACAGAATATCCAAATGTAATGTTTGTTTACATGACTGGTCATACAGATGGAACCGGATTAGAGGGAAATCTCCATTTGAGGAATGAACAAATTAGAGATTTCTGTATAGCTGGTAATAAGATTTTATTTGATTTTGCTGATATAGAATCATATGATCCAGATGGAAATTATTATGGAGACAAATATGTAAATGATAATTGTGATTGGAATAATGGTACTCATTCAGGTAACTGGGCATTAGACTGGCAAGCTAGCCATACAGAGGATGTAGATTGGTTCAGTTGCAGCTGTGCTCATAGTCAAGCACTAAATGGAAACATGAAAGCATATGCTATTTGGTGGTTATGGGCTAAGTTAAGTGGTTGGGAAATTACCATATCAGAAAGCCTAATTTCATTACCATTAGTTGTATCAGTTTTGTTTGCTCTTTCGTTAGTTGTTGTCTTGAATAGAAGAAAGTAATTTATTCTCTGTTCAGACCATCAGCTTTTTTATTGCGTCTTATTTATATATCTTAGAAAAACTGAATCAAAACTTAGGAATTAATCAAGGGGGTTTAATAATGCCAGATTCAATAAACCATATATTGAAAGAAATCCAAGAATTAATTGGAAAAGGTTCTTACAGTCAGGCATTAGAACTAGTTGAATCTACTTTGATTCGAGAAAATATTGATCAATTCGATTTTTTAACTTTTCAACATTTAAGAGCGAGGACTCTTTTTGAGCTAGGGAAGTACAACGATTCTTTGGAATTAATTAGAGAATTTGAAATTAATACAACCCTAAGTAAAACAAAGATAATGATTTTTGAATATAAATATCTAAAAGCAAACTGCTTAGTTCATAAAGGAAATTTCCAAGAAGCTTTAGATATTGTTAAAGAATTAAGAACCCAAGAAGAAATAACTGAAGACAAAGAATCATTTGAATATAAACTGAAAAAGATTAGAATTCTCAAACTTCTTGGAGTCTGCCAAAGAGCACTTGGGGATTCTGATTTATCTAAAGAATCTCTGTTACAAGGATTAGAATTAAGCCGTCAAATAGAAAATAATTTTGAAACATCCGAATTTCTTGATAGACTAGCAATGTTAAGAAGTGCTCATGGTGAGAAAGAAGAAGCAATTCTTATGTTAAGGGAGAGTTTATCTCTTCGAAAAGAAATAGGTAACGATTATTTTACTGGTCAGACATTAAATAGAATTGGAATTACTCTTTCTGCATTAGAAGATAATGTTGGTTCACTTGAAAGTTATCATGAAGCTCTTGAACTAACTGAGAAATATGATAATAAGGATTTTTTGGCAATCTTAACTGCTAACATTGCTAATATCCATAATGCTTCTGGAAAAGTAAACCTTGCATTAGATTATCTATCTAGAAGTCTCAAATTAAGTAAAGAGGCAGATAATAGATCAATGATAGCTTTAGCTCATCATAATATTTCTAATATTTATAGACAAAGAGGAGAGTTAAATCGAGCTATAAAATTCGAACAAGAAGCTCTGAAATACTTCACTGAGTTAGGGTATAAAGCAGCTATTGCTTCAGCTTCTCTAAATCTTGGTCTTATATCAGTAGCACTTGGAAACCTTGAAAAAGCAATGGAATATCTTGAAGATTCAAGAAATCTACGTAAGGAATTAAACCAGAAACCAGGTGAAGCAACTTCTTTATATTTTCTTATCAAATTATCTCTTGATATGAACTTGCTTAATAAAGCAAATCAATATCTTGATGATTTAGAATCCATAGTTAATGAAGAAGACCATAAATCATTAAAGCAAAGACTAAAAATTGCTGAAGCATTAATTTTGATGACAAGCTCAAGGTTTCAAAATAGAGCAAAAGCAGAAAATCTTTTACGTGAAGTAAATGAAGATGAAGTTTTGATTCATGAATTATCTATTGATTCACTTCTAATTACTTGTGATTTGCTACTCGATGAGTTAAGAATAATGGGCAATAAAGAAGTTCTTTTAGAGCTTAAACAGCTGACAAATAAATTAATTGAGTTAGCAAAAAGTCAACACTCATCGTTTCTATTAGCACAGACATACTGGTTACAATCACAATTATATTTGATAGAGCTAAATATTGGTAAAGCAAAAGAGCTCTTGATGCAGGCACAGTTAATTGCAGAAGAGAAAAATCTGAACCGACTAGTATTAAAAATCTCACAAGAATATGATAAACTTCTAAATCAAGCCAAACAGTGGTCTAACTTAATCGAGAAAAATGCTGGTTTGGATGATATTATGGCTATGGTCAATGTAGATGATTTGCTACTGAAAATGACTAGAAAAAGTGCAATTGAAGATGTTGAGCATGAGACGGAGAATCCGGTTTTCTTGATAATCTTAAGTAAAGTTGGGAAAACTATTTTCTCAAGAAAATTTGAAACATTGACAAGATTAGATGATGCTTTAATAGGTGGTTTTGTTGCAGCTATCAACTCATTTGCCACAGAACTTTTTGAAACATCAGGACATATTGAACGTATCAAACATCAAGACTATACTCTTTTGATAAAAGTACAAGGAAACTTTCTTTTCACTTATGTTTTCAAAGGTCAATCATTAACAGCTTTGAGTAAATTAAGTCAATATGCTGAGGGAGTATCATCAGTAAACTATCTCTGGGAATCACTGATTGAAACATCTAGCACTCCTGGAAATATTGATGAAAACTTAAAATTTGAGTTGGAACGAAAAGCTGATACAATCTTTATGAGCTAAAGAATTCGAAAGAGTTAGTTCTCCTCTCCGATATCATCAGTTATTTTATCGTTTTCATACTCATCAATATCTAAATGAGTGATACCTAATTTCCTCATAGCTTGTACTAGTTCAGCTTCAGTTAGGTCTTCTGCAGGTTTTCTGTGATATTCTTCTATTCTAGCTAAGTCATCTTGATGAAATTTGTAATTGTTTCTACTATTACCGAGAGCTAGAATTATCATTGAACCAAACATAAACCTTCTAGTTCTCCTAATCATTCTTCTTTGACGTCTAAACATTCTTCTTTGATATCTAATGAAACCTCGACGCATTGGTCTTCTCATTGGACCTCTTAATGGTCTTCTCATTGGTCTTCTTCTACGTGCCATTTTCTTCAATATGATAACTGGAGTTCTTCTATAAAAATACTGGGAATTAGAATCATCTACCAACAAAACTTATTATGAATAACCTTCAGTAGAAAATAATGATTCCTCAACCTGTGAGAATTCTTCATGAAGATAGCAGTTTTACCTTATCTAATAATTCTGAGATTTACTCTGAAGAGAATCTGAATGCTCTTAGCAAATACGCTCAGAATCAATTTAAGGAAATCTTCAATTTATCATTAGAAGCAACCAATGCTAAATCCAATGATAATTTAATCCATTTAATAATTGATTCTTCTCTAGCTGAACTTGGTTTTGAGGGATATGAACTCAAAGTAACTGAGAAGAATATAAAAATCAGTTCAATTGATAAGGCAGGTATATTCTATGGTTTTCAAACATTGAAACAACTTATATTTAACAATCTCAGTGAGAGTAAATTTAAGAAGGAGTCTACTATAGAATTTCCGTGTCTGACAATCGAAGATTTTCCCCGCTTTAAATGGCGAGGATTTATGTTTGATGTTGGAAGACATTTTCACGTCTTAGATGAGGTAAAAAGGGCTTTAGATCTGATTTCATTACTTAAACTGAACATTTTTCATTGGCATTTAACCGAAGATCAAGGTTGGAGAGTAGAAATAAAGAACTATCCCAAACTAACAGAAATAGGATCCAAAAGAAAGGATTCAAAAATTGGTGGTTGGACTAGTAAAAAATATCGTGGTGAACCTCATGAAGGATACTATACTCAGGAACAAATGAAGGAAATTGTTGAATATGCCAATGAAAGATTCATAACAGTTATTCCGGAAAAAGAAATGCCTGGTCATTCTTCTGCTGCTGTATCCGCATATCCTGAAGTTAGCTGTAAAAATGAACATATCGAGGTTCCTATAAAATTTGGAATCTTCTCTGATGTCTTCTGTCCAGGAAAAGAATATACATACGAATTTTTAGAAACTGTTCTAGATGAAGTACTTTC
>JAEOSZ010000103.1 GCA_016840095.1 Candidatus Heimdallarchaeota archaeon | reverse complement strand
GATAGAATTTGTTGAATATTATCCATTGGTAGTGCAAACTGGTGATTTTTTACTGTCAAAAGTAAAACCTTACTAATAGCAATTGACAGAGGGATAATCATTTTGAATGATGTATAATTTTTCGATTCAGAATCAATTTCTATATTTCCACCAATCTGTTCCATAGCTTTCTTTACAGAAGTTAAACCAACTCCTCTTCCTGAAATCTCTGTGGTCTTTTCTGAGGTAGAGAAACTTGTTGTAAGAAGCAGATTGTTCAATTCTTCTTGATTTAGATTCTGACTTTTTTGTATAAGTCCTTCAGCAATTGCTTTTTTCTTTACTGCTTCATAATCTATACCTCGACCATCATCTCTAACTTCAATAATGATGTCTGACCTTTCCTGAGTAACATTAATATTAATGAGACCTATGCTTGGTTTTCCTTGTTTTTTCCTTTCTTTTGATGTTTCTATACCATGACTTACCGCATTTCTTACTAAGTGAGTAAGAGGATCAACAAGTTGCTCAATAACTGATCTATCAACTCCTATATATTTTCCAGAGATGATTGATTCTATTTCCTTGTTTTCTTCTGAACTGAGTTCTCTAATCATTCTTGGAAAACGGTTAAGTATAGTTTCTAGTGGAACTAATCGCATTTTAATAACAAGATCCTGAATATTGGAAATTGTTCTTTCAAAATTGAGCAAATTTTCTCTAAAATCTCTTGTAAAAGATTCTTGTTCTCCTATTACTCTGATAAACTGTCCATAAACTACTAAATCTCCGAGCAATCTAATAATTTCATCAAGATCTCTTAATTTTACACGAACATTCAGAGAATCAGCTAAAGTTTCTACTACTTTTGCAGCTACTCCAACTGAGTCAAGTTGTCTAGAAATTAAGATTGAATCAACATCTTGGATTTCTTCACAGATCTTTCTTATCGATTCTTCCTCTTCCTGAGTTGTAATTTCTAAAACTAAATCCCTAAAGGAAGATCCTTCTTGAATCTCTTCAAATGGAGGATTATATGAATTAATATTTGCTACTTGTTTTAGTTTATCTATCAAAATCAAAGTTCTTGCACTAGGAACCTTACATGTAGACTTAAACACAATCATTATTCGGAGTTGATTAGAAAGATTAACTAAGAATTCATCAATTGATGCTAATTGTTGAGTAAGCTGATCAAATCGCAGTATATTTGGTTTATTATCAGTTTTCAGAGATTTTGATAAATTATCAAGTTCATCAGAGAATTTAGTAAGCATTTTCATGAGTTGATCATTGAGATGAGTCTCGCTTTCAATCACAAAAGTTTCGAAATGATGAGCTAGAGTACTTATCTTGGGATATCCTGCAAGTGAGAACAATCCTTTTACACTATGTAATGTTCTTAGTATATCTTCTTTTAGCGTTACATCTCCAGGATCTTTATTATATCTGATTAGCTCTTGTTCAAATTCTTGAACTCTTTCATCTAGTTCCAGGATGAGAACATCTTTAAATTCATCTTTGTCCAATTCTGACATTCATTTCACCTTTGAAATCCTTTTAGATGAAAGTATCAATTTAGAACCCCATCTACCGCCTTAACTAACTCATCCTGTTTAAATGGTTTAATTACGAAATCTTTAGCTCCAAGTTTGATTGCTTGTCTAATCATAGGTTCATGACCTAAAGCTGTGACAATGATTACTTTAGCAGTTGAATCCATTTGTAGGATTTTTTTAACTGCCATTAATCCGTTTAGCTTGGGCATTACAACATCCATTGTAACAAGATCTGGTCTATGTTGTCTGTAAGCTTCAATGGCCTCTTCTCCATTATTTGCTTCTGCAACAATAGAATGACCTAGTTTTTTGAGTATCTTCTTTATCATTACTCGAAGATAAGTTGAATCATCAACAATTAATATATTTGCCATTATTTCACCCTTCATTTTGTTTTTAGTTTTTCAACCTGTTCATTTATTGTTTTATTTTTGTTGAAATATTGGATAAATGAATTATCCATACTATATATTGGAGTTTCAAACCTGTCATCAGTAAATTGATTCTGACATATTCTGTATTTATCATTGAATGTTTCATTAACATCAATATGCATCAAATCTTCTACATATGTAGTTAGAACTCCATCTATGTTTATTGTTGGAAGAGCATAGATATTTTCTGATGCATCATCCTTTAGTAACAGAAATAGATTTTCATCTATTCTGGTTTCAAATTCTCCATTAGGAAATAGCAAATTCACTACATCCACAATGGGAATTATTTGATCTTCATAACTCAATGTACCTA
Source organism: Candidatus Heimdallarchaeota archaeon (assembly GCA_016840095.1). Lineage (GTDB taxonomy): Archaea > Asgardarchaeota > Heimdallarchaeia > Heimdallarchaeales > Heimdallarchaeaceae > UBA460. The sequence goes on along the minus strand of JAEOSZ010000103.1, from coordinate 3,360 downwards.
GAAGAGGATTATTTTCTTCATTTATCCTTTTTACATTGTCTGTATCTGTTATAGAAACAACAATGGATGGATCAATCCCAAATCGAATATCATTGAGTGTAAAAACTAGATATTGAATTCTTTTCTTTCCAGTATCATCAAAAAGCATAAATTCAATTTCTTTTTGTTTTTCTCTAAAATCATATAGTCTATCCTTTTCATCGACAGAAATTAACTCTTCTAATTCTTCTGTTGTTGGTAATTTGCCAAATTCTTGATTGAGTACTTCATTTAATTTATCAATCATTGTTTCTGAATTTAGAATACCTCCTAAAATTGAATAAAATGCAAAGAATCCTTGGTAAATGTCATCACACATTTCTTTATTCAGAGAGACACCTTTTTGCAATACTGTTAATTCCTTTCTAGTTACTTTTGCTATGATTTCCTCAACTAGAAGGCTAAGTTCTTTTTTCTCTTTAGAATCTTCTATAGTAATCACAACTTTATTGTTCTCATCTGAAACTTGCATTTTCTTCTCATAGAAGAATGTATGAAAATCGATAATTGGATGAATATGATCGTGAATTCCTAATCCAATTATCGATTTATTCTTGAAGGATTTTGGAACATATAATTCTTCTTCTTCATTTCTTATAGTTTTGATTATTCTTGTATCCATAACAAAATAATGTTCTCCACTTCTTAGTAAAAGTCCCTCAAATTCATCTATATAGTCTGGTTCATAATCATATGTTATAGGATTATTAAAATAAACAAATTTCTGATAACTAGATTTTAATATCTCTGGATTTTGATGATTGCTTATTATCCAATTTGTATTTAGCACAAAAACTATGTTATCACTTTCATTGATGAAGGCTCCAGTGAAGAGATAATCTCTCTTTTTGTAACCTTTATGAGCTAATATTTTTCTTATATCGGTTGGTTTTATCTTAATCCACTGTAAAACTTCATCACAAGTCAGTGCAAAACGTTGACCATCATCATGAACAATTACAACTTGCTGAGATTCTGAATTGCTTTGCTTATTTATTGTAGAAAATTGAGGGAAGAGTATATCAGTTAGATTAACAACACTGAGTACATTTCCACGATAATTGATAGCTCCTACTAAAGCAGGAACATCAATTGGAACTTCTTCAAAAGTCATTTTATTTTTGCTGAATACTTCTTCAACTTGAGTATCCTGAATAAATACAAGAACTTCATTAACTTTGATGAGAATGCCTGAAACAGAAAAATCTTCTTCTAAAGAAGTTCTTTCATTTGTAGATATTGAAGCTGTGAATTGATCAAGATTGGTTTCAGTGTTGTTTATTAGCTGAATATTGTAATCTTCATTTTTTCCAGTCATTGTAATTTCTTCCTTTTTTTATGCATTTTAATCATTTATAGGTCTATTTTTTCTTAGAAGTTTCTTCTTTTTCTTCAGGCTTTCTTTCAACTGATTTTTCTACATCTTCTTCCTGAGACACTTCTAGAGCTTTTGTTGTATTTTCATCTTGAGGATCAGGTAGAGTATATTGATCATAGTCGAAATCGTCAACTTCTTCCTTTCCTTTTACTTCTAAATTAGAAACTGTTGAAGTTTCTTGGGAATCAGGAAGAGTATATTTTTCGTAATCAAAATCATCAAAGTCCATTGAATCCGAGCCACTAAGAAACATTGAATCTGTAGATAAGAAACCTTCAAGCATTATTGCGATATCTAAAAGATAAGCAGAAGAATCGCTTGAAACTCCTATGTTTGTTATCGCTGGATTCAGATTAAGATTATTTCTTTTCAATTCTTTTAAATCAAGATCTTGGAGCTCCTTGATATCTGTAAGGTGAACAACTTGATCTACAAGTAAACCTATGTCTTGATTTTTTATATTAACAAGGACAATAATTGATTCTTTTTCTGTAAAATCTATTGACTTTTTTTTGGAGGAACTAAACAATAATTCACCCATATTAAAAATAGAGATTATTTGTCCCCTTAAGTTTACAATGCCTGCCATATTAGCTGAAGTTCTTGCTAAAGTAAAGATTTTATTAGTTTTGAAAACTTCTTTTACTGAACCTATATCAATACCAAATGTTACCTCATTTATATTAAAAACAAGGGATTTTGAGGTTTGAGTTTGAGTTATATATGCCATTTATTATCATTCCAGTTTTATTTTCTTTTTTGAAAGATATTGTGAGTGTAAATCTTGTATTTAATTCTTGTAAGATTTTATTTTATATCATCTAGGAACTCGATTGTTTCTTGGTGATATAAAATAAAATCTCAGTTTGGAGGTGTTTTTCTTACCTCCAAACGAAGTTAAATATTGTTTTTGCATTTTGTTTCACTCTGTTCGTTATTTAGTTACTACAGTAAATTGTGATATAATATTAGCTAGTTCTTCACCTAGTTGTGTCAGATCCTGGGATGCTGTGGTCATTTGATGCATAGCTGCAGTTTGTTCTTCTGTAGCAGCAGCAACTTCTTCGCTAGATGCACTAAACTCTTCAGATTGTGCAGCTAAGTTTTGGAAGGTTTCTTGTAGGTTTCTGACGCTACCACCAATATTCTGAACTATTGAGTCAGTCATCTGACTAATTTCAATAGAGTTCTTTCTGGTTTCTTCTGCTAATTTTCGAACGTTGTCTGCGACTACTGCAAAACCTCGACCATGTTCACCAGCTCTAGCAGCTTCAATTGCTGCGTTTAAGGCTAAGATATTTGTTTGTCTGGCAATATCTTCTATCACAGTAAGTGTATTTTCGATATCTTCTAAGGAACGATCTACAGTCTGCGACATGGTGTTAATTTCTTCCATGCTTTTAGCAGAAAGATCTGATTGAGTGGATGATCCGCGACTGATTTGCTGAATTGTAGCTGAAATCTCCTCGGTAAGTGCGTTAACTTCCTCAGCTGTGGATGCTAACTCTTCTGAGGTTGAAGCTACTTTCTCAGATGTCTCTCCTGCAGTTGATATGATGCCTTTAAGATTAGTCACCATTTTACCGAAAGAGCGTGATAAGTCTCCTATTTCGTCTCTCCTCTTGACATTCATTTTATCAGTTTCTACACCTAGATCCCCATCAGCGACCCTATTGGATAAATCTGATACTCTAGTAATTGGTTTAGCTAAGGTAGATCCAAGAAACACAGCAGTAATTAACACTAAAACAGCTGCACAACATGCAATAATGATTGAATTACGCACTTGAGCATTGACTATTGCATCTACTGAAGCAGCATTTTGAACAACAAGAACTGTTATTCCCCAGTCATGAGTTTCTCCTTCATGATCAGATATGACATTTTCATGTATACTAAGATGTTTCTCACCTTCAAGAATAACTTCATGAATCTCATGTTCT
>JAEOSZ010000021.1 GCA_016840095.1 Candidatus Heimdallarchaeota archaeon | reverse complement strand
GATGACAAAATTGTTGGCGTAAACATTGTTGCTAATCTTTCTGAAACTGATGCATATATTTGGATAATTGCACTATTAGAAGAGCATCGCGGAAAAGGTTTAGGAAAATATCTTATGTTTAAAGCTCATGAAAATTGCAAAAATGCTAATGTTGAGCGAATAAATCTAGATGTAACTATTGAAAATGATGCAGCATACAATCTCTACAAGAAATTAGGTTATAGAGAAACAAATCGTTATCTAACTGTAATAAAGAAATACTAACTCTATTTCATATTTTCTTGAACGATTTGAGCAAGAAAAGTAGAAATAGCTTTTAATTCTAGAAATAAGAATTAAGCTATAACTCATGAATCTTTTCAGTAGTTGATGAATATGAGCAAGCACAAAAGTATCCCAATTTGTTCCAAAGCTTCACCTGAAGAAATGGCTGCTGATCTGAAATCACTAGTGGATTTTCAAGATGAAGGATTAACTCTTCTAGCCTTAAACAGAATGGTTGAGAAGCAATTAATACCTCATTTAATGCAGTATGATCAACCCGGATTTCAATCAATGTTTAACGCTTATCCTGAAGAAGGAGCAAAATATGGCGCAACAGTTGCCCTTTATTTTAATCAAGGAGTAACCAACTGGCAAGTTTCTCCTGGCGGAGTTATGCTTGAAGAGTTATGCTGTAAAGCGATATGCAAACTTTTTGGCTTCTCACCTGATGCTGATGCTACCTTCATGGCTTCGGGTACATATGGAAATCAGGAAGCCCTCTATCTTGCTCTTCACAAGCAAGCGGAAAAAGAAGGCTTTGATCTCGCAGAAAAGGGTTTGAAGGGTTTCAAAGATCCTAGTAGGTTGATAGTTCTAACTTCAAAAGATGCTCATTTCTCTGTAAAGCATGCAGCTCGAATGCTAGGGTTAGGAGAAGAATGCTTGAGATTCTTACCTGTTGATTCAAATCGAAGAATTAGTGTTCATAAAATGAAAGAAATAATCATGAAACTGCAGAAATCGAAGGATATCTTTTGTGTATTTATTACAGCTGGAACCACATCTACTGGTTCTGTTGATCCCATTCTTCCAATAGCAGAAATTTGTGAAGAAATTGGCGCATGGTTGCATGTTGATGGTGCTTATGGTTTTGCATATAGATTAGTTCTAGAGTGGAATTACTTATTTGAAGGAGCAGAACTAGCCGATTCCTTGTGTTGGAATCCTCACAAACAATTAGGAATTCCTATACCAAATTCCTTACTTTTCGTAAAACGGTGGGAGGATTTTGGCAGAATGACTGTTTACAGTGATTACTTCAATCGAAGAGAAGACTCAGAACCAAATCCTGGGTTAAAATCTCCACCATCTACTCGTCCATTTTCAGCTCTATCACTTGTTACTTCTTTACGATATCAAGGAATAACCAAAGTAATTGAAAGACTGCGAGCACCTCTTGTAGCTATCAAGATGTTCTATGAAAGACTGAAGAAAGAAGATGATATAGAGATATGTCATCAACCTGATCTTGGTATTTTGTGTTTCAGAATCGTTCCTGATGGCTATCCAGAGAAAGAGTTAGATAATCTGCAGCGGTATGTATATGATAGTATTATGGCAGAACGAGAACGAACAATCTCGTTAACAAAACTTGATGATAAAATAGTCTTACGGGTTGTGGCTATAGATCCAGTAGTAACTACTAAAGCATTAATGGAAACAATCTCAAGAGTAAAAGCTCTTGCAAAGGAGTATAAAAAATGAAAGTTCTTATTATTAATCCAAATAGCGATTTGGAGATGACAAAAGCGATCCAGAAAACAGCAGATAATTTCGCTAAAGGTGAATTTGAGGTTGTTTGTCTCTCTAATCCTGATGCTCCTCGTTTCATTGAAACATACGAGGATGAAGTGAAAACAGCACCAGGAATGATTCGATTAGTGAGGGAAAACGAGGAAAAATTTGATGCATTCATCAATGCTTGTCATTGTGATCCGAATCTTGATGCGTTAAAAGAAATCACTAAGAAACCTGTAGTTGGTATTGGCGAAGCATCGATGAAAATGGCTTCAATGTTGGGTCACAGGTTTTCTGTGGTTTCAGGAGCTAGTCACTCAATCCCAAATAAAGAAGCAGTGATAAGAAGATTTCATCTCCAGGATGCTATGGCTTCTGTAAGAGCACCGGAAGGTGATGTGAGTAAGCTAAGTGGAGAAGAGAAGTATATGCTAGCAGCCAAACTAGCTATTGAAGAAGATAAGGCTGAGGTTATTGTTCTTGGTTGTGCAGGTATGACTGGGCTTGATAAGAAAATGCAGAAGAAACTTGGAGTTCCAGTTCTAGACGGGGTCGTCTGTGCTTTAATTATTGCAACTGGTTTAGTAAAATATGGAGTCTCAACTAGCAAAATTAGGAGATATAATCCCGATTTGGGGTAACATATTCTCCATACCCTTTCCTCACTGGAAACTTTCCATTATCATAAACAACTTTGCCTCTTACTACTGTTTGCTCTACTTTTCCTTGTAATCTCCACTTATCAAAAACTGTAATTTTTGATTTGGTGTACATATCCTCGTTTCTCAGAGTGTATTCCTTTTCCATATCAATAATAACAAGATCCGCATCAGCACCGACTTGGATCGCTCCTTTTCGTGGATATAAACCAAATCTTTTTGCAGGTCTGGTGGCAATGGCATCAACAAGTCTGTTAAGTGTTAATCTATTCTTATTAACGGCATCTAACATAGCTGGAAGCATTGTTTCCAATGTTGGAGTTCCAGACCCACATTCAAAGTAGTTGCCCCCTTTTGCTTTTACATCTTTTTCCTCATGACTATATGGTGAATGATCACTAGCAATGAAATCTATGGTTCCATCATTGAGTGCTTTCCAAGTCGCATCATTGTGTTCCTGAGATCTTATAGGTGGATTGACTTTCAACCAAGGACCAATTTTTTCTGCTTCTTCTGTGGTAAACAATAAATGATGAGGTGTAACTTCACAAGAGACATCCCAACCGATTGCTTTTGCTTTTTTTATCCGATCAAATGCTGTTCTTGAACTCATATGCACTAGATTCAGCTTTACGTTAGCATGATTAGCCAACATCATTGCTTGTAAACAAGCTAAATCTTCAGCAATAGCTGGTCGGGAAGCTGTGTGTGCTTGAAAATCCTTGTTACCTAACTCTATTTGCTTCTTTATTTCATATGAAATGATTCCATCATTCTCTGCATGAACACTACTCACCAATCCTGTTTTTGCGATCTCTGTAAAAATCTTCAACAAGAAATAATCATTCTTGGCAGCTAAATCTTTAAGCTCTGCTTCTTCCTTAGGAGAATTAATCATGAATGTTTTAAAACCCACAACTCCTCTTCTAGCTAGTTCTTGAATAGAATCAATAGTATTGTGTCCTGCTGCTCCAATCAATCCATAATCTACAATGCATTTTTTCTTCATTCCTTCTTTTTGCATTTCAAATGATTCTAAAGCAGTTCTTCCTTCGATTCCCAGTGGCATCTCTAAAACTGTAGTAATTCCACCAGAAGCAGCAGATTGGGTTCCGGTATAGAAATCATCTCTATAAGAATAGACTAAATCCAAGATGTGAGTGTGAACATCTATCCCACCGGGAATTACTATTTTGTTAGTTGCATCAATGGTCTCTTTAGCATTTGATATTGATCTCTTCTCTTCTATAGCAACTATCTTTCCATTGTCTATGCTTAAATTGGCATCAATAAGTTCATTTTCAAAGAAGGCTTTTCCATGTACTATTTGTAATTCAAACATTCAGCAACTTCCAAAACTACTTCTATCTAAGATAACAAAAAAAGTTCTTTAATTTTCTTACAATGGAGCGTGGATAAATTATAAATGTTCTTCACTTCAAGCGTTTCTTTAGTTCTGCTATAAACTTTGATTGATAAATCATGAGAATCATATTGTCAATTTGTACAGTAAATCTATACAATGTTGGGAAATTCATTTTCTTGTAAATTTGTAATATTTCTTCTTTGTATTCTTTATACATCTTTTTCATAGTCGAAACTATATCTGAATACATGAATTTCAGGAAATCCTTTAGACTCTCTTCAGTAAAATCTCCTTCTTGAATATTGAAATTAAACATTTTAGTCAAATGCTTAATCATTAGTGCACCTTCTCTTGTATCGAAATATCCCTCATGAATTCTACTGAAGTAGAACATCTCTCCGCTCAAAGCATACAGAGTAGAAGTAGCCGCTTTATCAGCATATACTCTTTGACCAGTTTTTATTACAAATCCGAATTCTAGTAATTTCTGTAATTGTCTAAAGATCGTTGTCTTGTCTTTATTTGTTTTATAAACAGCATTGTATTTTTCAGTTATCTCTTCAAGTGTTTGAGGAGGTTCGTATATTAGAATCTCAAATAATGGTAAATAGACTGGATTTCTTAGAAAATCATAACAATCTTCCTCAGCTATTACCTTGATTTCTTCTGGTTTGTATGGATTAAAATCCTTGTAAACTATTTTGCACCCTCCTTTAATTTCTCTAATTGCTTACTATAAACTGAAGGATTAAGTACAATCAGCATATTCCTTGAAATGACCATGAATTTTTCCAATTCTTTTCTATCGAATTCATCAAGCATACTTATATCTTCTTCCGCGTAATCTCTCATTAATGAACTAAATTTTCCTAAAATACCTGAGAAAGATGCATTGAATAATTCTCTTGTTTTTTCAAGTTTAGTTTCTTTGATTTCAGGAAATAAAGGATAGAATTCATTTGCTGCTTTGACTATGTTCGTTCCAACTTCTGAATCTAAATAAGTGATGTCAAAGGCTGCAGGAAAGAAGTTTTCTGCTACAAAACTATACAATGCTTTCGGAGCTGTTTGACCGATAATAGCTCTTTTTCCTGTTTTTGCTACAAGTCCCTGTTCTTCTAATTCTGATAGATACTTATAGAGAGTTGGTTTCTTGATCTTTTTATAACCAATTTCTTTGGCTTTTGTTCTAATATATTCATTATAAGCTTTAAGGATTTCATTAGCTGTTTGGTGTTTGCCTTTCATTACAAAGTATAAGGGTCTATACTTTGGATAAAAAATGAATCGTTGGTATTTATACCATTCAATGAGTGATATTTTGTTAATTGAGTGGTATATGAAATTCTCGTATTCCTTCATGTGTCTTCCCTTTGTGCGTTTATACTCTGGTTGTGTAGTAATAGCTTTTCTATTTTTCCATTAAATTCACTTATTATATGGGGGAAGAAACTTTTATATATTTTCCATGCAATAGTATTCTCAAGAAATGAGAAATTGATTGTGATATTTTATTGAGTTGATAAAGTTGAAAAAAAGAAATATAATACTTCTATCGGTTTCATTAGTGGTTATCGCTTCACTATCTATTACTCTACCAATAATTATACCAAATTTAATGCCATTTAAAATCTATATCACAGATGTAGAACCAGCAGATATGGGTTTAGCAGAATGGCAAGAGGACTTTGATTACTTATATGATTTTGTAAAAGACAATTATCCCTACCTTTGGGTTAAAGATCGAACTCATGGTCTTCAATGGTTAAACTTGCGAAGTGAATTTGATCAGATGATTGCAGATGCAACTGATAATGAAGATTTTCTTTGTGCTATTATGCAATCAGTTACCGCTCTGCAAAATAGACATACCGCTGTACTTGATCCGGCGAGGGTTAAATCTAATTATATCAATTATGCTGATTGGTATCCTGTAAACGTCATTTTTTCAGAGGAAATTAATACTGCTGCTTATTATTGGCAATCGATTTACAACACCTGTCTAAATAAGTTAAATTTTGGAATCTTTGATGCAAAAATCGTCTACGATAGAGGTAACTATACCATTGTTGATGGTAGTGGTTCTTGGGAGGACCTGTATGGTAATGGAACATTAGTTACTCATGTAGATGGCGTACCCATGGATACAGCTGTAAAATCATGTTACAGTAAGGATTATTTTGATTATGATTTTGAGCGAGAGAAAACTTATCTTTGGAGGATTTCACCACACTCATTTGGTGAAAACGCTGAATATACTTTATACAATACAACTGGTCATCAGAAGAACATTACATTCAATCTTTTACCAGGCTATTCTGGAATGCCTTATGAGTATCCCTCTCCTGTAGTATCTTATACAAAGTATGAAAGTGATAGCATTGCGTATTTAGATGTTAACACATTCAATACCCCAGATGTTGAGCCATATTTCCCTGGTGTCCTAACTTTTTATGATGAAGTAAAAGAGTATGATCATCTTATAATTGATATTCGAGGAAATACCGGTGGATTTTTCTCAGCTTGGCTTGATGGTATCGTACAACCATTAACTTCTGAATCCTATCTTCATGAATTCTACATGGGCTACAGAATGACTCGATATATGAGGAAGCTTCATGAACAATTTATGGCTGTAGAAGTTTCAAAGAAGGATTTTGCTTATTTACCACCCGAAGTAACTGAAGAGAACTTTGAATTATACCTAGCTTGGGGTACATATACACCAGTAAATAGTGTGAATTTCACTGGAGAAATCATACTCCTTACAGATAATGTCGTTTACTCAGCAGCAGAAGGTTTCGCTAATTTCTGCAAGCAATCAGGTTTTGCATCTATCTATGGTACAGCTACCGGTGGTGATGGTCTAATGCTTTGGCCATTATATTGTGTTTTACCAAATAGCAAGTTAGTCATAAACATGGCATCTGTTCTTGGACTTGATGAAAATGGTCAAGCGAATGAAGAAGTTAGAACTCAGCCAGATTTCTATTATGAAAGTGCATTTGGTAATCATTCTGAATTAATAGATTACGTAATCAATGAAATTAAAACTTCATAGTAATTTAAGAGGAATCAAATTGAAAAATAAATCAACTAAAATTATAGGATTTACATTGCTTCTCGCATTATTCTTTGTAAAGCCTATCATACAAACAGAAGCTGCTGTTCTTAATGGAGAAATCATGTCATATGAAAGCACTGCTCCAGCTATCGATGGAACACTAAATTCCTTTGAATGGTCTGATGGAGAACCAACAACAATCACACTCTATGAATTAAATAATATAGCAGACACCTTAGACATTGAAATAATGTCACTTTACAGTGTGAATGAGATAATATATTTCGGTGTAACAATTCCGGATACAAATGCCACCAATGATTACTTGCTAATTGCTTTCAGAACTAATGGTTCTTCGCCATTAATCTTAGGTTCAACACCTGAAACAATGCGTTTTGGTAATGGCAATGATATGAAGATTGGCTTTGTTCATAACAATGTAACAGATGATGCCTATTCTCTAGATTACGGTCCAGAAATCGTTTTTGATACCGATGAAGGAGGTACTAATGATATCGAGGGTAAGTGTCATACTAATGCAACTCATGTAACTTTTGAATGGGCAATTCCATTCAATTCAGGTGATACCAATGGCAGGGATTTCAACATCTGGATTGGAATACAGATGAATTGTTTCATTTACTATTTCGAGGATGAAAATGACAAACGATATACCCAGATAAGAAAATCTGAGTCTGATTATGATTATAGTCGTGTGCAACTTATCGGTGAGACACCAACAGCAAGCATAAAACAAATCGTTACTATTTTTGGCACAGCTGGTATAGGTATTTCTGTGATTCTATTAAGAAAAAGAAAGAAATAGTTGGAAGCCAATTTTTGCTTCCATTTTTTATTTTAAATTGATTTTTTTAGCACTTTAAAAACGGGAGTAAAGTCCACTTTTTGCATATCAGTATTAACTAAATTCAGCAGATTAGGTATTTTCTTATCATTTATCTTGTAAGCTCTTTCTAATAAAGAAAGAAGTAATTTGCGACTATTAATAACGAGATCCTTGATATTTTCTAAAGATGAATCCTCTTGCCTAATTTTAGCTACCTCACCTAGGAATTCTCCAAGCGAGTCCTTGCATTTTTCAAAATACCAAAAAGCGCTATCAGATTTCCCAAATAGATCCTAATTCTGAGAGGAATTCCTAGAGATTGAGGTATTTCTTTAAAGTGGCATCCATAAAATCAAACAATTTTAATTATTAATTTAGGTTTTCTTTAAAAAAAACGAACTAAATTATGTTTACGAATAGGTTTAAATAGTCTGAGTAGAAGCTCATCCTTGTATACATTTATCAAACATAGAGATAGGAATGAAGTAGTTTTTTGGTAATTAACTTTCAAGTTATTTTTCT
>JAEOSZ010000020.1 GCA_016840095.1 Candidatus Heimdallarchaeota archaeon | reverse complement strand
TGCATATATTTGTGATATGCTACATCAGGATGCTTACCAATCATTTCCACTGTAACAGTAGAACCTGCTCTTGCTAGACCAGTTACATAGATCGGTCGATCAACTTCTAGATTCTTGATTTTTCTTCTCAAACATCTTGCTTCAAAATTACTTAATTTAAGATTGAATTTTGGATGGTTATGAAAGAATCGAGCAATAAAGTACATAGATTTTGGGAACTTAAATTTTTGAGGTCTATCAATAAAGAATCTGGAATTGGACATTCTATCTTCACTTCTATCTGCAACTATTAGTTGAAAAAATTTACTCTATAGCCTAATTCATAACCAAAGATTGAAAAATTAGATTTAACTATTTATCAAAGAAATGAATAAACGTACTAAATGGATATTTATAGGGATTGGAATCTTCTTTGGAGTCATAATAATAAGTGGAGGAAGTTTCTTCTTGTGGTTGAAACTAGCTTTTAGACCTCAGGTTTTCAGTTTAGATGATGCACCTCAACAAATATTGGATATTCAAGAGGATTTGGTTACTAAGCTTGATGAAGATACATTTGCATGGAGCGACATGCCTGATTTCGTAATCTTCGCTCAATATATTGCTGATAATAGTCCTTTAATTAAGAAATTAGTGAAAGACTGGGAGGAGGTTGTATGGCTGAATGTAACAGATCAAGAATACATGTGGCTTATTATAGGAGGAGATGCCTTGACTTTTAATATAGGACCAACACCTCCGGGATCTTATGGAATTCTTATAACCATTGATTTCGCAGAGTGTAAAAGAATTCTTCATCGTGATGTTACACCTCAAAATTCCTTTATGGCTGGGGATTTGAAATTTGAAGGAGATTTCAATGATGTTTTAACTGTTAATCAAATTGTTGAAACAGCAGCTGCAACCCTGATGGGTACTTACACACCACCTGTAGTAATAACAGGTAACCTTCATATCACTGCAGATAATCCAACTCTTTACAATGAAGAAGGTTTGACTCTTATTCCTTACATTACTATATATCTTGAACCTGGACATCTAGGAGAAGTACATGTAGCTACACCTACTGGAGGAAAAGCAATAATTATTGATAAAGCGGGTGAAATTATTGACGAATTAGAAGGATCTGCTCATACAGTCCACAAATTCTTGAATTCAACTCATGTAATGTTAGGTGGGCAAGAAGGATTCTTAGAATTATGGAACTACAGAACTGGAAAAGTCACTCCAACAGCTGTTCCAGGAGGACATCATGATTTTGATTACAATCCTGAAACTGAAACTTTTATGGTCCTTGAGTACGTTTATTCTCCAATTTTTTGGGATGGATTACCAATTCTCTATGATAAATTATCAGAGTACAATCTCAATGGAGATCTCCTCTGGGAGTGGGATGGAACGACAGAATTTCCTTTCAACTCTACCCGTCACACAAGTTTAGGTCATAATCTCACATTCAGAGGAGGTGCAGATTACACTCATGGTAACAGTTTCACGTGGGATAAAGAGAATGATTTCATCTATCTCAACTTCAGAAATCTAGATACCATTCTCAAGATTGACTATGCAACAAAAGATATTATTTGGGAAGCGGGAAGAGACACTAACTTTACTTCATACACTATAGATGATGTTGAAGTAGATTCTATTTTTCATCAACCACATGGAATGGAAATGATTGACGAGAATAGATTTATCATCTTTGATAATGATCTCTATAATACTTCCAATCCAGCTACTATGGATTTGGCAACAGCTCAAGGTTATTCCAGATATTTAGAATTTGAAATCAATGAAACAGCTGAAACTATCAAAGAAGTCTGGTCTTATGTAGCACAAAATGAAACATACTATTTACCAGAGTCAGGTGGGGATGCTGATAGATTACCAGGAGGAAATACAATAGGCATTTTTGGCAACAAAGCTCTTGTGTTAAATCTCCAAGATCCTGTTATCATTACTGAAGTAACCGAAGAGGGAGAAGTTGCTTGGGAATTAACCATACAAGGTGAGAATTATACTTATTTCTGGGTTCAATGTATTGAGAAATTTTTCGAAAAACCTGTAGTTGAAATTCTTGATAGTAATATAGATATCAATAATGGAATTCTAGACCTTAATCTCACAGCTTGGAATGGTTACAAAATAGATGCTACTAAAACTGGCACAGTAAAAATAGTGGCTGATAAGCAGGTTATTCATGAAGATTCTCTAGATTTTCTAGCAACTTGGCAACCTAATGATATCTCTATATCACTTAGTAATGTACCTAAAGACACTAAAAGACTGCAATTGATAATCGAAAGTCAAGAGGGTGATCAGACTATCATTGAGTTATTCTATGGTGGTATGTCTTTACTCAATAAAATTCTTATTCCAAGTATTTTGGTTGGAGCAACAGGATTGTTAATTGCAACCTATGTGATACTTGTAAAGAAGAACATAATTCCAAATATCATCAAGAAGAAATGAAAGAGTTTCTTCTTCTTACTTTCTTTTTGACAACTATTAAATAATAGAAAGATAGAGTCTTTTTGATGAAGCTTAAACAACCAATTCTCTTACTCAGTTTAACACTACTCTTATTGAGTTCATTTTCTGTTACAGGAAATTCTCCTATATTTACAGGACCTGAACATGGATTGAATCTCTTTCCTCCTGACAATTATGCTGACGAGGTAGTTACTTCTATGTCTTTCTTCTATGATAGTGGGGAAAATGCTCTAGGTGCACCAGATGGTCTTTATGCAAATATGTTCGAATATTATGGACCAGGAGTAATTGTCCTTGACCTAGGTAGATACGAAATCTGCGTAAATGGTTCTGGAGATGATATACGAGTACATACTACTAATAATACTTACCGTGTAAAGATTGGAAATGACTTAAGTGCTCCTTTCACAACCCTTGGACAAGCAAATGAAACAGCTGATTTCGATATAGGATCGGTGGGATTTACTGAAGCAAGATTTGTTCAAGTTATCTTTATGGATGTAGCTTATGTAGGCTTAGATGCTGTTGAAGTAATTAATCTTTATACAGTTGCTACTGACACAATCGACCCAAATATAACTCCGATTGATGACTTTTGGGTTTATGATAATCTTTCATTAATCTCCTTTTCATGGACTGTTTCAGATGCAACACCCTGGAATTATAGTATCAAAATAAATAGTGTTATTGATGACACTGAAGAGTGGTACGGAGATCCGATTGATTTCCTTTGGACAGATATGACAGCTCAGAACATTACAATTGTGTTAGAATTGTTTGATTTCTTCGGGAATTATGCTCAAGACACTGTAAATATAGAAATTCGTCCCTTACCAACAAAAACAACCTATTACCTCATGTTTCTACTACCAGTTGTAATATTCCTTTACTTCAGAAGAAAGAAAACATTTTAAGAAATTGTTATCTAATTTCTTTTTTTAGTTAATTTAATCTTCTGATTCCATGAAAATAATAAGTTTCCCGTAAGTATCAAGTTCATATAATTCATGATAGAAGGTTGATAATTTCAATTCTGAATCAAATTGTTCTCTCCAAACCACCTCAGCAAATGACTGAGCTCGTAAAGGGTCAAGTGGGAACTCTTCAGGATTCATAATGCTTCCATAGCTTGGTTCAACAAACTCAGCAACTTGGTATTTTGGTTTACTCGATTTGAACCAATCAAAGACTGCTAGAAATACTTCATCGTCTAATG
>JAEOSZ010000102.1 GCA_016840095.1 Candidatus Heimdallarchaeota archaeon | reverse complement strand
TAAATATTGTCTTTGCAGCAAGGTTACCTTTTCGTAAGGGCATCCTTCTTGGAAGAGTAGTAAAAACTTTGTTTTTAGAGATAGAATAATACCGTTTAAAAATTTGCATTTTTGTTCTAAAAATTGGATATATACAAATATTAAAATCAAAAATAGATACTAAAGGAGATATAAAGCAAAGTGATTGCACAATGAAACATCATGAAGGAATGATTAAAACTGAAGATGGTATAAATCTATTTTATCAAAGCTGGCATCCAGAAGTCACACCTAAAGGTATCATACAGATTGTTCATGGATTTGCTGAACATGGTTCTCGTTATATGAATGTTGTTAATGCCTTGGTACCCAAAGGTTTTATTATTTTTGCTGATGATCATCGTGCTCATGGTCGGTCTGGAGGGGAAAAAGGACATATCAATTCATTTGGAGATTTTATCAGTGATGAGAAAGAGCTTACAGAACACATACGTACACAGGAGAAAGATTTACCTCTTTTCTTACTTGGGCATTCAATGGGTTCGTTGATATCTGTAACTTATTTATCACAATTTCCTGAAGAATTTAGCGGTTTGATATTATCTGGTACTGGTATAGTAACAAGAAAAGGAAAACAAGTTTTTATGATACTATTGATTAAAGTACTTTCAAGAATTTTTCCAAAAAGAAGAACTAAAAATCCTATTTCAGAGGATATCTCTCGAGACCCACAAGTTGTTGAAAACTACAAAAACGATCCTCTTGTTTTGAAAGACCTTTCCTTTAAATTTGGCAAAGAAATGTTGCAGGCATTCAAACAAATGCATAAAGAGACAGTAAAGATAAATTTACCTGTTCTCATACAAGTTGGAGAAAAAGATCCAATAGCTGGAGGAGCTAAAAACCTTTATTCTATTATAAATTCCGAGGATAAGACCCTGAAGATATATGATGGATTGTTCCATGAAGTTTACAACGAATTAGAAGAAGACCGAGTGCAAGTGCTTTCCGATTTAGAATCTTGGTTAATGAGTCATCTCTAAAAAGGAATAGTATTTTCTATTACTCACTAATCATTCACTTGGAATTTGATATATTACAGATAAAATAATAAAGACATTTATCAACTAATAAACTATGCCTGAAGAAAATTCTCGCACTGGTTGGTTTTTCAGAGATTCAACTCCTCCCAATGATAATGCTCATTTTGAAAACATGGCTAGATGCGTTTTCCAAGCAGGTTTAAGTTGGCAGATGATTGCTGATAAATGGCCTAATTTCAAAGAAGCTTTCAAAGATTTTGATATTGAAACTGTTAGTAAGTTTGATGAAGATGATATTGAAAAATTGCTAAAAGATTCCAGCATCATTAGAAATCGAGCTAAGATTGAAGCTGTAATTGTCAATGCAATAGTTTTTTCAGAAATCAAAGAAGAATATGGTTCATTCCGAGATTACATGGATACTTTGGATACTTCTGAGAATTATAAGTATGTTAAGAAAGAATTTGCAAAGAAATTTGAACGAATGGGCCCTAAAACTTCGATGGTTTTCTTGTTTAGTATAGGTGAAAATATACAGCATGAGGATTAGTGGAAGTGATTAGAATACTAGTACTACAAAATCAACAATTGCTAATGCTATTGTAATAATTGCAGAACTAATTAATATAATTAGTAGCAAAGTATATTCCTTTTTTCCATAAATACCAATTGCATTAACTATAGCATAAAGGATCAGTCCCAAAGCGAATAAGAATACATACAAACCCCAAGTTAATTCTAATATTAGTGCTATCCCTCCAATTATGGCTAGAATTGACATTATGAATTCAGCTGTTATATGGAATAACCTCTCAAAGGAGTGTTCTATAAACAAATGACCTTTCTTTCTCAGGATTACATAAATCCAGAGAAATGCAGTAATTGTGCCAGCACTAATTGAAAAAATCCCAGATATTATTTCTAAAATCATTATTTCTTTTATAAACCAACTTTGTTATAATACTTTCTTGAAGTACATAGTTTGAAAATCTTCTATCAATATCTGATGAAACAAAATTGAATAAAGAAAAAGAGGAAAAAGAAAAATAGATTATACTATAAGCGCTATTTTACTCACAATTAGATCTGGCCATAAACCAAGAACAATTAGAACAATAACAATTATAGCTAAAGCTATTTTTTGGAGTATTGGTATTTTTATCTTACCTGTATCTTCACCATCTGGTTCATCAAAGAGCATTTTCTTTAGTATGTACAGATATCCTCCCAAAGCTAGTAGGGAGTTAATGATAGCCATTATTACTAACAGAATACTGTTGATGAACATCAAAGGATTAACTGCGTTAGCTCCACCATTGAATGTTGCAAGAATTACCATTAGTTTTGATGCAAATCCTGCAGTTATTGGAATACCTCCTAATGAAAGCAAACCAACTGTTAGGACTATACCAATAAATGGTGATCTTCTTCCGATACCAGTCATCTTTCTCATATCTCTTGAACCAAGTGCTGTAATCAAAACTCCACTGAGCAAGAACAGACCACCTTTACCTAGAGAATGTGTAAGTATGTGGAATACAGAAGCTTGAACTCCTAAAGCATCAGGAGCCATGGATCCAATTCCTAAAATGATGTATCCAAGATGTACAGTTGTTGAATATGCTAAAATTCTCTTGAAGTCAACAATATCTTCACGCTTGAATTGAGCGAAAACTAAGTAATTTCCTTCAATCATGGTCAAGATACCTAACCAAGAGACAACAGCTCCAGTTGCTGCACTTAGTACAGCTGGCGAAAATGCAAAGTATAAGGTTCTGTAGATACCTATTGCACCTGCTTTAACTACAATTCCAGAAAGTAAAGCTGAAATGGTTGAAGGGGCAGAGCTGTGGGCATCTGGTAACCAAGCATTAAGTAAGAGCATAGCTGCTGTTACTGCGAAACCTACTACAAATAGTGCCATGATTATAGCAGCGATTGGAGTAACACTAGCAGTAATAGCTGTGTATTCAACAGTTCCATAGATTCCATATGTTAAGGCTGTAGCAATTAAAACTAGCATACTACCAGCAGTAGACATAATGAAGTATTTCATTGAAGCTTCTACTGCACCTCTCTTTGCTCTCTCAAAAGATACAAGTACGTATGCACTTAATGCAAATAGTTCCCATCCAACAAATAGTGTGATGAAGTTATTTGCCATAGTTACTGCACTTAAACCAGTGAGTAGTGTAAAGATTAAGGCGTAGTAATAACCAATTCCGTTTTTACCTTTCATGTAGTTAACACTGAATATTGTTACCATCAGGACAAGGAAACTGAATATTGCAATAAGCACAGCTTCAAGTTGTCCAAACCTTAGTAATCCACCAATGTATGTTGATTCGAGCCATGTTAAGAATGAAGGTACGAAAGCTGCTACAATAGAAAGTCCAAAAACTCCTAAAGCAATTATACTTGCTAAAGCATGATTTACACAATCAGTACATATTTTCCATTTGGCTAAGAATTTCTTCAATTGCTCAAACAGTGCTAAAAGCCCTGCACCAGCAATTGGTATTATCAAGATTAAGGATAGATATGGATTCATCAGACAATCACCACCACTAATGTGACCACTACAACAAGTAACGCCACGATTCCTCCGAATATCATATTCCAGTTAATCTTACCAGTCTTGAAGAACGATAATTTCTTACCAATCCAGTAGACAGGTTGAACGAATACTTTGTTGTAGAAGTGATCAATGTAGAAACCGTTTGCTACATAAGTTCTAAGAGCTTTGAAAACACCAATGTTTTCAACAAAGCCTACTTCAGTTTGACCTTTGCCATAGAGGAGATAAGCTAGACCTAATCCAAGAATTATTGCACCAATTGCACATAAGAATGGAACAAGTGCGAAATGATGAATTAGATGGTATCCTGAGTCTCCAGTAAAGAAGTTCCTAACTGGACCTTCAATTACGAAACCAGTTGCAACTACTCCAACAGCTAATATACCAAGAACAATTCTCATGATATATTTTGGTTTATGTACGTGTACACCTCTATTTTTGCCATGGAAAATCATAAAGAACATTCTTGCAGCATATAATGTTGTTAGAAATGCTACTAAAACGCCTACAATGAATGTGAACCAATGCATCGAGGTACCGTGAACTGCTGCTTCATAGGCTGCAGATATTATCATCTCTTTGGAATATCCACCATTTGTAATTATTGGAATACCCATTAATCCGAGAACACCAATCATCATAAATCCATAGATCCATGGTAATTCTTTTCTCAAACCACCCATTTTCTTCATGTCTCTTTCGTTTGCAATAGAATGAATTACTGCACCTGCTGACAAGAACAGGAGAGCTTTGAAGATCGAGTGTGATAATAAGTGCATTTGACCAGCAATTAAACCAGTATCACCAGCTTCTCTTACTGTGAAAGCTAAGAACATGTAACTGAGCTGTGAGATTGTACTGTAAGCAAGAACTCTTTTGAGGTCTGTTGTAACCAATGCTCCAAATGCAGCAAATATACAAGAAACTCCAGCAATTATCATTAACACAATGTAGAAGAATTCATTATCCCAGATGGGTGAGAATCTTGCAACAAGGTAGACACCAGCCTTAACCATTGTTGCGGCATGTATTAATGCTGAAACTGTTGTTGGACCTTGCATCGCATCGACATCAACTGTGTCACCCGCACTTAACCATGATTGCAATGGGAATTGTGCAGATTTTGTTATTGGAGCTAAGAGCAACAGAATACTCATGATTATTGGGAAAGTTCCTCCTAGAGGTGTAGATGTATTCAACAGTAGTGGATTGCTCATTCCAAGTTGTTTATTTTCATAATAAACCCAAGCTAAGAATGCTAGTAATCCAACATCTCCAATACCAGTCATAATAAGTGCTTTAATACCACTCTTTGCAGGTTTTTCTCCTTCTTCACCCTTCTTCATGAAGTAGTGACCGATTAGGAAACAAGAACAAAGTCCTACTATTTCCCATCCAAGGAATAGCAATACTAAATCTTGAGCAATAACTAATAGAAGCATACCTCCAACGAACATTTGAATGAAGAACCAATATCTTGCTTTGTGTTCATCATCTCTCATGTATTCAAGTGAGAAGAATGCGATTAGCATGCTTAAGATTGATACTATTAGAACCATCAAGACTGATAATGAATCAAGATAAATTCCTGATTGATTACTACCCCAATTAAGCCAACTTAATTGGTAATCTGTTTCTCCAGAATAAGTACCAAATATCAAAATTGACATTATAGCTGATACTGCTATTGTAGATACGCTGAAGAAGTCTCTAACAGTTGGGAATTTCTTCAATAGTAATGAGAGAAATGAACCAATGATAGGTACTGCTACAGAAATTATTGCGAATAATATTATTGTTTGTACCACTTTTATCACCTCTTCAATGTAGCCATCTCATCAGTATCAACGCTATTAGCGTGACGATAGTTATTGATGGCTATTGCTAATCCTACAGCAAGTACTGCTGCACCAATAGCGATTGATATCAACGGAAAGATTTGTGCAAATTTTGTAAACAGTTCATTTGTACTGTTGGCACCCAATGAAATAAACACGAGATTTATTGCAATTGTCATTATTTCAATACCCATAAGAATCTTGATGATATTTCGTTTGCCAAGTAAAGCATACAAACCAACACCGAACAAGACAATGCCGAGAATCAATAAGTGTAATTGTTCAATCATGCTTTTGCCTCCTCCTTTTTCTTCTTATGATGTATAAACAATGATCCAACACCTACAGTTGTTGCAAAGAATACAACAGCTTGTAATATTAAATCAGTTAATCTTTCGTTCCATAGAGCACGTAAGGAATCTCCTATTGTGCTTGTTCCAATTGTAACACTAAGACCTGAAGCTGTAACTGCCCATATTGATACGCCCATTAATGCGCCTACGATAACAAGAGCTATTACAGATCTCTTCCAGTCAAATGATTCGTCTCTCTGTTTTTCTGTTAAAGCTACAACTACAACGAATAATGCTGTAAATCCACCACCATATACAATGAGTTGTATCCACGCTAGAAATACTGCGTTAAGGGACAATAACAATACCCAGAGAAATAGATTCATAGCAATTAAGCCAATTATTGAGAACATTAATCGTCTACACTCTAAAGCAAAGAGTGCTGCTAGAATCGCAAGAATCATGAATATATATATGACTACTAAACTCATTATTCGATTCCTCCTTCTAAGACTGGGTCAGCTGCATCTCTAGGATATTTCTTCTTAATTGCAACTAAAACTGTAATAAGTATTAGTGCTGTATAAACAAGAGCTGCTTCTAAAGTTGCTGCTGGTGCTAATCCTACAAAGAATACTGTAGCTAAGATGAATGCTGCAATATCAAACAGGATAAAGAATGCAATGAACACATAAGTGTCAATGAATATTTTTCTAGGTTTGGCTAGAATTGAACCTTCTCCACTTGAGAAGAGATCTCTCTTCATTTTGGTTTGTTCTTTAGGCTGTGTACCTAGTATGTAACGTACTCTCACGCTGATTAACCAAACTACAACAGCGAGTACTATACTGGCAATAAGATCAATTATTAAAGCTATATACCATTCCATCTTCATTACACTCCTATCATTGATAATCCAAGTGTTAGCATTATTGCAACTAGTGCGATTGGAAGTACTATTTTCCATGCTAACCTTACTGTTTGATCGATTCTAATTCTAGAAATCAGTGTTCTTAGGAAAGACATTATAGCTATAACAACTATTAACTTCAGTGTAAAGAACACTACATTCAGGAAACCCATCAAAACAGGCATGTCAACTATCACTCCTTCTAAACCCACAGATGGGCCACCTAGAAAGAGGGTCACAATCAATCCACCAATAAAGAATGCACCGATTCTTTCACCAAGAATTATGAGTGCATATCTCCAACCACCGTATTCAACTAACCACCCATCAGCAAGCTCAGTATGAGCTACTGGGGAGTCAAATGGAAATTCTTCAAGTTCAGCCATCATGACCAAGATTGATATAGCAAATGCAATTACCAAACCTATGATGAGCCATGGATTGGCTCCTAAGCTTGAGAAAAGATTTGCGCTAACCTCACTAAGTCTGAAGGTTGAAGGTGTATCCGGATTTCCACCAATTCCTACAATTAGAACTGGTACTAGAAGACTGAATGCCAATGGTATCTCAAAGCTTAAAGCTTGTAGAAGTGACCTAGTTGCTCCAGTTTGTGCAAATGGATTCTTTGTAACAATACCCATGAAGTATATGAGCAAACCAAAAGAAAGAATGATAAACATTACAAAGAATATATCAAAATCAAAAGATGCAAAACCTGTTGCAACACCAGTAACATCGTCGAAAATCGCCATAGGAATCATTAAAGCTCCTGTTAGCGATGTAGCAAAGAATAATATTGGTAAAATAGTCATCCAGAATTTACTAACACCTGTTGGTATTATAGACTCTTTAGCAGTTAATTTAACTATATCATACAGAGGTTGTAAAAATGGTGGGCCTTTTCTATTCTGCCCTCTGGCATATACTTTTCTATCAAGCCAATCGATAAATAAGGCCATGATAACAATGAAAAGAATACCAGGAACAGTTATCATTAATGCAATTTCAATTCCACTCATTTCGGATAAATCCTCCATAAGGACTCTTTTATTATTGCTTCTTGTTTACCCTATATTAGAAAGGGTTAACAGTCGCGACATTGTAAGTGATTATTAGCTAATTCTTAAGGTTTATCGTGGGTAGTTGGGAGAAAATATTAACAAAATAACGTTCAATTAAATAAAAAAATCAATGTTATAGTAAAATTTCACTTATTCTAGGGTTTCTTAGTTTGATGTTGTGCCATCATATAGATCTGACCTACAGATATACCTCCATCACCGGGAGATACTTTTTCGTTGGTGAAAACTTCTTTCTGGTTAATTGCTAATTCTTTGACGATTTCATTGATTATTATTTCGTTTAAGCTTACTCCCCCAGAAATCAGCATCTTATTGATTCCTGTTTTTTCACTAATTTCCACAGTCATATTTGCTAGACTTTTTCCTAAAGATTGCTGTACGGCAAATCCCAGTGAAGATTTTTTGAATTCACTCTTTAATTCAATTAATTTTGGGAAGATGTTTGAGACTCCTAATTCATATGTTCCATTCTTAACAGAATGTGGAATATTTAATTTTGGATAATCGTTGTTGTTTCTTTCACCTAGGCTTAAACCTTCTAATCTTATTGCAGGTTCTCCTTCGTATGTTTGTTCTTGACATATATCTAAGATTGAACTTACTGCATCTAGAAATCTACCTGAACTTGTTGTAAGAAATCCTGGTGAGAAATTACCTTTTCTTAGCTGACCTAAAATGAATTCTAGTTCATTTTCTTTTCTTGGTAGATGTTTTGCATAGGGTTCAACTATTTGGTTTATTTCATCTAAAGAGTAAGTGTGTGACAGTAAAGAAATCAAAGTTCTCAATGGGTATTTTACTGCTAAATCTCCACCTGGAAGCGCAAATTGTTCAAGGTGTCCCACTCTTGTTAAGTTTGAAATTAAACCTGTAAATATTTCTCCGCCCCATATTGTCCCATCTCTTCCATATCCTGTTCCATCCAAAGCAATCCCAATCACTTCTTCTTCAGGATCCATTTTATTCTCAAGAGCTACACTAGCAATGTGAGCTTCATGATGTTGAAAAGCATGCCATTCATCAACCTTGAATTCTTCAGCTATCTCTTCAATATTGGTTGAAGTTAGGTATTGTGGGTGCATATCAAATGCAATAGCATCAACTTTCGTATTGTATAGATTAAGTATGTGTTTTATTGCATCTAGCATATATTCATAGGTTTCAAGTAGAGTAACTGTTCCAATGTGCTGGGTTGGGATAATCTTCGACCCTTTCATAAGAGAAGGAATTAGATGCATCTCTGCTCCTATCCCCAAGTAAGTTGAGGTACCAATATCTATGTTTGAAAGAAGAGGTTCAGGTACCCACCCTCTTGATCTTCTAAGGAATTTAATAGAGTATTTTTCTCCTAGTTTGTTTAATCTGAATACTGAATCATCATTGCGTTGATAGATTCTTCTGTTGTGTAATAGAAAGTAATCAACATAATCTAATTTCTGTTGTATTTCTTCATTTTCAATGAACATTGGATAATTTGAAGGATTGGCACTTGTCATTACTACCGTTGGTTCTTGCATTTCTTTTAGAAGCATGTAATGAATACCTGCATAAGGTAACATCACACCTACATTATGTAATCCAGGAGCTACCCACTCAGACAAGTAATAGTCTTCACTTCTTTGTAACAAAATAATTGGTTTTCTGAAAGATGTTAGAAGGTTTTCTTCTTCTGAATTAAGATAAGCAAATTTTTTGATGTTCTCAGTATTTCTAGCCATTATAGCAAATGGTTTGTATTTTCGCTTTCCTTTTGCTTCCCTAAGCTTAATAAGAACCTCATCATTGAGAGTTGAGCAGGCCAAGTGTGTTCCTCCAATTCCTTTAATTGCTACAATTTTACCACTCTCAATTTCATTAACAATAAACTTAATCAATTCTTTTTGCGAAGAAAAGGATAATTTCTCATTTTTTGATGAATATACAGAATATATGGGACCACAATCTATACAGCAAGTAGTTTGTGCATGAAACCTTCTATCAGCTGAGTTCTTGTAGTCTTTTTCACACTCTGGACAAAAAGGAAAGTCTGTCATTACAGTATTCGGTCTGTCATAAGGTATTTTTTCAATAACAGTATATCTTGGTCCACAATCCACGCAAGAGTTGAAAGGATAGTCTTCTCTTCTTCTTTCTTCAGAATCTAATTCTTCCAAACATTCGTTGCAAATTGAAACATCTGGAGGAAGATATGAGAATCCTACACCCTTTGTTTCACTTGAACTCTTAGCAATTGTAAAAGTCTCATAAATAGAAGTGCTTTCAATCCAATTTACATTGAAAGATTCATAAATACACAATTTAGGCTTATTTTGCTTAAGCAATTCGATAAATTTATCTAAATTCTCTTGAGATCCTTGAGCATTGATTTTTACTCCAGCATCTCCTAGATTTTGAACATCTCCTTTAATCCCTAATTCTTTTGCCAAATTATATACGAATGGTCTGTAACCTA
This sequence comes from Candidatus Heimdallarchaeota archaeon, assembly GCA_016840095.1. Taxonomy (GTDB): domain Archaea; phylum Asgardarchaeota; class Heimdallarchaeia; order Heimdallarchaeales; family Heimdallarchaeaceae; genus UBA460. Next base: position 23,232 of record JAEOSZ010000102.1, on the reverse strand, counting down.
TACCTTGTACTATTCCTGAAACTAAGATTTCAGCAATTACATCAACCATTTTAATCCCCTTTAACAAACTCTAGGTATTGGTTCACCTAAAGGTTTTCTTAATAATCTATGACCACCTATGCTTGTTCTTAAGACAACTTTTCCTTTATACTTATCAATAGCTTCTCCGATAATTTGTGCTTCTTTACCCAATGGATGAGCTTGTAGTTTTGTAAGAATTTCATTTGCTTCATCTCCAGCAACAGCTATGATTGCTTTTCCTTCAGATGAAAGAGAGAATAAGTCTATTCCAAGTAATTCACAAACACCATTTACTTCAGGATGAATAGGTATCTTTTCTTCATTCAACAATAAACCTACTTTAGATTTTTCAGCAAACTCATTTAATGCACTACCAGTTCCTCCTCGAGTAGGATCTTTCATGGCATGAATAGCTCCTTCTTTAACGAGTGGTAATAGCAAATCAACTAGTGGTGCTACATCTGATTCCAATTTGGTTTGAAGATTAATTCCTTCTCTCCCTGCAATTAAAGCAGCCCCATGCATTCCAGGATACCCTGTAATTATGATTTTATCTCCTACTTCAACCTTTGAATCACCAATTATGTTTGGAGATATTCTTGTTCCTAATCCTGTTGTGCTAATGTAAATTGAATCTACTTGTCCTTTAGGTAAAACTTTGGTATCGCCTGCAATAACAGCTACATTGTGTTTTTCACAAGTTTCTGCAAATGAAGTTAAGACTTTTTGAACATCAGAATAAATTGTTCCTTCTTCTATTAACAACGCACAAGTTATTGCAATAGGTTTACCTCCCATCATGGTGACGTCATTTATTGTTCCTGTTGCTGCAAGAACACCAACATCTCCTCCTGGAAAGAAAATAGGATCAACAGTATGAGAATCTGAACTTACGATTAAAGTTGTATCACCCGAAAGAGAGATTGTTGCCCCATCATCAAGTTCATCAACACCTATACCATTTCCAACTGATTTGGTTTTGTAAATACTAAGTAATGATTCAAGAAATGAATCCATAAGAGAGCCACCAGCTCCATGGTTCAATTCAATTACAGTATCAGGTTTCATGCCAAATTCAAATTAAATGTAGTCTTTTTAAATATGGAGATTTGATAAAGAAATCAAGTTTTTTTAAGAAGTTATAGAAGTTGGAGCCGAGACCGGGATTTGAACCCGGGAGTCTTACGACAATGGATTAGCAATCCATCCTCATACCGCTTGAGTATCTCGGCTAAGGTTCTATTATTCCCCTATTTGTTTTCAATTTAAACATTTCGAATTTATTCATATCAAAAAGGATTTAGACCTATTTCATTTCTCGCCAATAGTAAAGATTAAAAAACAATTCATTTTCTATTGTTTTGCCTAGTAAGGTCAGAAAGCATTTGGATGCGTTCCAAATGAACAGGAAAGTTAAGTCCTTCCACGTGTGGTCCTGTACTGAGTTGAGAGATCACTTGGGAACGGCCTTTCGTTGCGATGCGTCGCGGCCATAGTGAAGGGGTAACACTCAGACCCATTCCGAACCTGAAAGCCTTATTAGGTCTTTTACGTTTACTCAAAAAAAAGAGTTTTGGTGGATTCTTCAGTCAGCTACTATTTTTGCTCCAAATGGCGCAAAAGCCAAGCCTATCATTTTGAAGTGTTGCATTGCAAATGGTATTCCTACTATTGTTATAGCCCAAATCAGTGCTGCTACTAAATGACCTAGTGCAATGTACCATCCACCAAAGAGTATCCAGAATATATTTCCTATTATTTTTCCTGCTCCAGTTGGTTCTCTGACAACCTTTCGACCAAAAGGCCAGATTACAAAAGCTGCTATTTTGAAAGCTTGAATTCCAAATGGTATTCCGATTATAGTTATACAAAATATAAATCCAGAGAATATCCACTCTAATGTTGTCCAAAAACCACCTAAAACTATCCAAAATAAGTTTCCAATTATAGATAATATTCCACCCATTTTTGACGCCTACAGTTATTTTTATTTGAAAGTGCAGATAGGTTAACAATAGAAGATATAAGTTTTTGTGATACTTAAATTACTATTTCAACCCCATTCATTGTTTAGTTAAGTTTTAATGAGTTCTCCATTTTTTGAACACAAAACTTAAAAATTAGCAATTTTGATTCGAATCGTTCTGGTTTAAGAAGGGGTCAAAATGCTTAAGTCACAGATAAATGGAACAAATAATCAATCAGCTAAACCCATTAGTCCACCCTTTATTTTCAGAGACCCCGATACTCCTGAGAAAATTTATGGAATGGCTCATTCATTGCAAGAATTAGCAGAAATCCTTCCTTTCATACCATATTTTTCAATAGAATTCCATACTTATAGAGTAGAGAGTGATAGTTCTATTTCTAGTGATCTTGGTTTATGGTTGAGATATATCTTAAGTTTAGGTGATTTAGCTGATGAAATTGAACAACTAGCATCCTCTGTTGAAGGACTTGATTTAAAAGAAAAACTAATTCAATTACTGAATGTTCATTTCTTAGATGAATAGATACAAACTATATTTTTTTGTATTTTAGTGCACTTGGCTCATAGATGTCTCCATTATTCAGCAAATCATGAACTATAGACACAATTGTTGATTTTGGTAATTTTGTTTGATCAATCAATTCCTCCAAATCTACTCCGTCTGTAGAGTTCAGAATAATATCCCAGATAAGTTCCTTCTCCTTTTGGGATTCACTAGTTTCCATAGTCTGTTCTGAGGATATAATGAAGTTCTTTTTGGCATATCTTTTTATTTTCTTGGTTCTTAAGTACAGTTCTTTGTTAAAATCCTCAATCTTCAACACATTTTCCGGAAATAGATAAATTTCGTCTTCACTAATTCTAGGTCTTCCTATAATTTCTGCTTCTTGGCTTTGTTCCAAAACATTTAGAACCATTGCATCATCTTCCCATCCCTTCACACGAATCACTTCTGTTCCGTCATCAATTGAAATAGAAGCAAAAGCTTTCTTATCCTCACTTGCAGGACTAAAATATTTGTTTACTATAGTTCCTGTAATCCTAATTTTGTAAACTTTCTCCCCATTAGCAGTAGTTAACATCCATTTTGAAAATTTCTCCTCTCCATCCTTTTCTACCCTACCATTGATTACATCAACTATATAGAGAAGTATTGGAGGCGTGGGAACAAATTGACTCATTAGCATCACATGTATTTTAATATCTGTAAAATATTCTATCCAAAAATGTTTCTATGATTAAACAGATTTTTTTGATGTATATTCTACTAGTTAACATATTCTTTTTGGCTTTAAATATGTAAATATTTTTCTCAACAAACATAGCCTTTTTTAAGTGAATAGTTAAGATTTGCTCAATGGGTGAAGGCTTAAATTTCAGGTTCTATCTCAAGAACTTTGGCTGCACACAAAATCAGGGAGAGGGCGAGAATATTCGACAGATTCTTCTTTCGTCAAACGGATTAGAAGTCGAAAGTAAATATTCTGCGGACGTTATAATAATTAACTCCTGTGCAGTAAAAACACCTACTGAAGACAAAATCATACAATACATTTATGATTGCAGCATGACCGATGCTGACATTATAGTAACTGGTTGTCTTCCCAAAATTAACCCTGATAGAATCAAGCAAGCATGTCCTGATGCTATTTTGACTCCACCTAATATTGGAAAATCAATTTTAAAATATGTTCCTCTACAATTAACTAATGGAGAAACATATAAAATGGCAAGACTGCCAGAAGTACCAGTTTTCTTAGAAAATCAACCACTAACTTCTATTGTACCAATCGGTCAAGGTTGTTTAGGTAGTTGTGCTTATTGCACAGTGAAATACGCTCGTGGTTGGTTACAAAGTTACCCCTTGAAGGATGTTCTTGAATATACATTGAAGGCCATAGAAAAAGGTGCCAGAGAACTATATATCACTTCTCAAGACACAGCAACTTATGGTAAAGATAATGGTGTTGATTTAATCGATTTGCTATCTGGGATGTTAGAGCTGGAAGGGGACTTTCAAATCCGAATAGGGATGATGAACCCTAAACATGCTATGGAAATAATAGATCCTTTATTAGACTTGATGGAAGCAGATGAAAGGATATATCGATTCCTACATATTCCTGTTCAAAGTGGGTCCGATAAGATACTTGACTTAATGAAAAGGGATTATGACATTGAAAGCTTCAACAACCTTATCAAAAAGATAAGGACACGTTTTCCAAGACTAACTCTATCTACAGATGTTATTGTTGGATTTCCAAGTGAGACAAATTATGACTTTGAACTTACAGTAAACTGTATAGAGAAAAACCGTTTTGATATTGTAAATGTCTCAAAGTATGGGGATAGGCCTTTTGCAGCATCAGCTAGTTTCAATAACAAAATTCCTTCAGATATAAAGAAGAAAAGAAGCAAATACATCACTGAAAAAGTACATGCTATCCAAGATGAAAGAAATAAGGAATGGATTGGATGGAAAGGAGATGCTATAATCCTAAAGGACACTCACAAAGGAAATAAATTTGCTAGAAACATCTATTATCGACCTATAATTCTTTTAGATGGATCATTAGGTGATAGAGTTTGTGTTGATGTAATCAGTAATTCTAGGAGTTCATTAAAGGGTAATATCGAGAAACCTTGTCTCCAAATTGAGAGCTAGACAATCCTGGATGTTGTATTCCGATCACTCGAAAAATTATCATTTTTACTATAAATTTGGAATCTAAAATTAGGCTATTTCTTTAAAAGTAAGGCATCTTTTTTATTAAATTAAACCAATATCTAGTTGAAAGCCTCAAAATAACCTTTTTCACGTCTTTTTAGGCGTTTTAATAGTGCCAACCAATGTATTTTTAAATGATAAAATTTACTTTTTTATAGTATGTTATTTTCGGGAAAAGACCCGACAATAACCGTAAAATGGCAGAAATCTGGTACCCATTTTGGGCAAAAAAAATCGTCATCAATTAGTGATAGTTATGAATGAAGAAGCAAAGACAAAATCAGACAATGAAACCACCTATGATGTTGATACAATTAAGGTTCTAGAAGGAACCGAAGGAATAAGAAAAAGGCCAGCAATGTACATTGGTTCTACTAGCGAAGAAGGACTTCATCATCTTGTTTGGGAAGTTGTAGATAATTCAGTAGATGAATATATGGCTGGCTATTGTGAAAATATTCAAATTGTTCTTCATCGAGAAGGAGGAATTTCCATTCTTGATGATGGAAGAGGAATCCCTGTAGGGAAACATCCTAAATTTAATCAAAATACACTTGAAGTAATTTTTACTAAGCTTCATTCAGGGGGGAAGTTTGATAAGACTGCATACAAAGTATCTGGGGGGTTACATGGTGTGGGTTTAGCTTGTGTTAATGCTTTGTCAGATAAGTTGGTAGTTAAAGTTTATCTAAATGAAAAAGAATACATCCAAGAATATTCTGAGGGAAAACCTACTTCTCAAGTTATTGAAAAAGAACAAAAAGGTATCCCAACAACAGGTACTTACATTTATTTTGAACCAGATCCAGAAATCTTAACCGAAACTAGATTCTCATATGATACAATAATAAGAAGAATTAAAGAGATGGCATATCTTAACAAAAATCTTAGATTTACTGTTACTGATGAAAGATTTGATCCACCAAAAAGGCAAGAATATCTTTTCGAAGGTGGAATAAAGCAATTTGTTCAAGATCTTAGTAAAGGTAAGAAGAGTATCTTTGAAAAACCAGAAGATGTATTTCATGGAGAAAAGACTATTGATGGTGTTATATGTGAATTAAGTATTCTCTATACTGAAAGCTATAATGAAATAATAATGGGTTTTGTAAATGGAATATATACTTCAGAAGGCGGAACACACATTTCTGGTTTTAAAGCAGGATTAACAAGAGCACTTAATGATTATGGACGAATGAAGAATATAATCACAGATAAATCTGACAATTTACGTGGTGAAGATGCAAGAGAGGGATTAATTGCGATTATAAGTATAAAACATCCTGATCCTCAATTTGAAGGACAAACAAAAACTAAGTTAGGAAACAGCGAAGTTGAAGGAATTATTCAGAGAGTAATGACTGATAGATTCAAAGAATATCTGGAAATAAACACAAAATCAGCTAGGAACATTCTAGAAAAAGCAATGGAAGCTAAGACTGCAAGGTTAGCTGCAAGGAAAGCAAGAGAACTTGTTAGAATGAAGGACAAAAGAATGGGATTACCAGGAAGGCTTGTAGAATGTAGAGAAACTGATCCAACAAAAAGAGAGTTATTTTTAGTTGAAGGACCATCTGCTGGTGGAACAGCTGTAAAGGCTAGAGATAGTCAATTTCAAGAAATTTTGTTTTTGAAAGGAAAAGTTCTGAATGTATTCAAGTCTAGAATGGTAAAAGCTTTGAGCAACAAAGAAATTCAAAGTATTATTATGGCAGTTGGAACTGGGATTGGGGATGATTTTGAAATAGAAAAAAGTAGATATGGAAAAGTCATCATACTTACAGATGCAGATGTTGATGGTGCTCATATCATGACTTTGCTTTTAACCTTGTTTTATAGATATATGCGCGGTTTAATTGAAGTTGGCATGATTTATGTTGCTAAACCTCCTCTCTTTAGAGTTCATCTGACCAGAGGAAAATCTAATGTTTTGAAAAATAAAAACCACGAATATTGTTTCACAGAAGAGCAAAGAGACACTATAGTAGAAAAACTTGCAGAAGCAAAAGTTGATCCATCCAGTATTAGAATTCAAAGATACAAAGGTTTGGGTGAGATGAATGCTGAACAATTGGAAGTTACTGCGATGCAAAAGAACAGTCGTTATCTGGTTCAGCTGAGAATAGATGATGCTGCATTAGCCGATCAGAGGTTTGAGCAACTAATGGGTAGTGATGTGAGTTTTAGAAAGAGATTCATCATGGAAGATGTATTCAAAGTTGATGCTGATGAGTATCAGAGAGAATATGGTGAATCTATTTATGTAGACGAAGATGCTGAAGAAGATACTGCAGAAGAAACCGCAGAAGAGCTTATTGATATTGATATATCAGGAGATGAGGTTCCTGATGAAATGGAGTTGTAATTAGGAGTAATTTAAAATGACAAGTGATGAAACAAGTGAAATTATCCATCGTTCATCTTTATCCAAAACTTTGGAAGAAGCATATACAGATTATGCACATTATATTATAAGTGAAAGAGCTATACCTGATGCTAGGGATGGTTTAAAACCAGTTCATAGAAGAATTCTTTGGGCTATGCACCAGATGAGACTAACTCATGCTAGTTCTCACAAAAAATGTGCAAGAATTGTTGGTGAAGTTACTGGTAAGTATCATCCCCATGCTGGTGGTGTATATGAAACCCTAGTGAGACTAGCTCAACCATTTTCATTAAGATATCCTGTTGTTGATGGACAGGGAAATTTTGGTTCTATTGATGGGTTCCCACCTGCTGCAATGAGATATACTGAAGCTAGATTAGCAAAAATTTCTACTGAATTACTACAGGATGTTATTCCAGAAATAGTTAAGTTCCAAGAAAATTTTGATGGGGAAGAGATTGAACCAACAGTTTTACCTGTTAAGTTTCCTCTTTTGTTAGTAAATGGAACCTCAGGTATTGCTGTAGGTTTAAGCTCAAACATACCTCCTCACAACTTAGGTGAAATTGTTGATGCAACAATGCAATTAATTGACGATCCAAGTACTCCGGTTGAAGATTTGTCTGAATTTGTTAAAGGTCCAGATTTTCCAACAGGTGGTGTGATAGTTAATGGAAGAGCTATGCGATTGTTTAATAGTACAGGTAAAGGACCGATTATACTAAGAGCCAAACTTGAGGTAAAAGAACCAACAGAAAGTAGAGATGAAGCTACTATTATCATTCATGAAATACCCTATCTTACAAACAAAAGTAATTTGATGGAAGAGCTTCATGAACTAATTTCTTCAAAGAAGATAAGAGGTTTAGTGGATGCTCGAGATCTGTCCAAAGCAAGAATACGAATCGAAATAGATGTTCATCAAGACTATTCTCATGAAAAGAGTATTCGAGTAATTATTAGTCAACTTTACAAGCATTCTCAATTAGAAAAAACATTCTATGCAAAAAATATGGCTTTTGCAAGAGGAAGACCCCTCTTACTAAATCTCAAACGAGCTCTCACAATATTTCTAGAACATAGGGAACATGTTGTTAAAAAAACTGTAGAGCATAATCTAAAAAAAGCATTGATGCGTTTGAATATTCTTGAAGGTCTCTATATTGCTCTTCAAAACATAGATGCTGTAATTGATTTGATTAGGAAATCTGATGATAGACAAGATGCTCAAGCTAAACTTATGAAGAAATTCAAATTGAATGAAGAACAAGCTAAAGCAATTCTTGCAATGCAATTAGCTAGATTGGCAAAAATGGAAGTTGAATCAGTTGTAACAGAAAAGAAAGAACTGGAAGCCAAAGCGGAAGAATTCAGAGACATTTTAGCTAATAAAAACAAACGAATGAAGATTATTAAGAAAGAGCTTAAAGAAATTAAAGAAAAGTTTGGAGATGAAAGAAGATCAACAATTACTGATGATGCGGATATCCCTGTAGATGCTGATGTATATCAAATGTTACATGATCGCCACCTTTTGGTTACTACAACCAAACAAGGCTATGTAAGATCAATTGAAATAGGTAAATTCAGAACCCAAAAGAGAGGTGGGAAGGGTATGACAGCTGTAACACTTAGGGAAAATGATTCACTCAATGATATTCTTGTTACTCTTAATAAAAGCACTTTATTGCTCATAACTGAGAATGGATTAGTTCACTCAACTCCCGCTTTTGAAATACCTGAAGCTAAAAGAAGAAACGCTAGAGGAAGTCCCTGGAAAACTGTTTTACCAGTTGATTCTGCTGTTGTAAAAATGGTACCAGTTGAGAGAGATTCTTTTGACAAAGGATTACACTTGTTCTTTGTAACAGCAAAAGGTATAGTGAAGAAGACACTACTATCTGCATTTTCAAATGTAAGAAGGACTGGTATTATTGGAATTCGTCTAGATGAAGGTGATAAAGTAGTTAACTCTTTTGTTACAACAGGAGATGATCACATTTATCTAGCTACAAAATTCGGTCTGATGGCACATTTCCATGAAAGAGAAGTTAGACCAATGGGTAGAGCAACAAGAGGAGTTACAGGAATGAGATTCAAAACACCAAATGACGAAGTAATTGGTGGATTAACTATACCTGAACCAGAATTAAAAGACTCTTCTATTCTTACAATCACAGAAAGAGGGTTTGGTAAAAGAACCGCCTGTGAGGAATATAGGTTTACTCATAGAGGTGCAAGAGGAGTAATTGACATCAAAACTGAAGAACGAAACGGTAATGTGGCATCTGTTCTTGTAGTGCCTAAAAAACCAACAAGAGAGAACAGTGTTTCTATATTAAACAATCTAGGAATAAGTATTCGAACAAGAATAGAAACAATAAGAGAGATAAGCAGAAACACAAAAGGTGTTAAAATTATGACCACAGAGCCAGATGAGCGAATTGTTTTTGCAACTATAATTGATTTAAGTGAAGAGGATATAGAAAATTAAGTATATCCTTCTTTTTTATCCTTATCTCCAGATAAGAGTTTTTTAAATAATTTTTCAAATGGTTTTTTTCCAACAGCTCCAACTACATTGCCTAAAAATTTACCATCTTGAAATACTAAGAAATTAGGTATAGATGAAATTCCATATTTCATTGAAGTACGTGGATTTTGATCTACATTGAGTTTACCTATTGTAACCTTTCCACTCCATTCTTTTGCAAGCTGTTTCATAATTGGTTCCATAGTTCTACAAGGACCACACCATACAGCCCAACAATCAATAACTACAATCCCTGATTGTGTAACAAATGAATCAATTGAATTATCATCAAGTTCAACCACTTCTGCAATTGGAAAATTTCCTACAGTAGGCATGTCATCTTTGATTAATTTCATCATTTTTTCTTTTTTAATGCGTTCTAATTCTTCGTCCATTTCTGCACACCATTACAGAATTTATCTATGTGTAAATAAATTGCACACCATATAAATTCTTCTGTTTTGGCAATTCGTAAAACAGTAAGATTTATTATGCTGTGTATTTTTATCACACATACGGAGTGTATTGTAATGTCTGTGAAAAAAGAGAAGAGAGCACAACCATGTTTAGTTGATTTACCAGAAACAATATCAAAAAGCTTAGATCATGGGAGTTGTAGATGTGAATTCTTGGAATGCAATTACAAAGTATGTCCAATTTTTGAATTCGTATTTGGATTAAAATGTACTCATGTGAATATCTATTTCTATTCTCTACAAGAAAGAAGATCCATAATGGACATTGCAAATAGAGTAAAAAAGGATCGTACAACTGCAGTTCGTCTTGTTCAAAGTATGATGAAACAAGGTTTGATAACCATGGAGAAAGAAACATTAGAAAATGGCGGAATAAAGAATATGTACTCTGCAATTCCTCAAGAAGTGTTAAAAGAAAGATTAAAGGAAACCATGGAAAATGTTGAAATTGCTGTTGATCACTTGATTAAACAAGATTGGACAGTTGTAAAAGTAATAAATACAAAAGCTTAGAAGTCAAAATCCTCTAACTCATCCATTGAACCAACTAGTTTTTCATCCTTTTTTTTCTTCTTTTTGTCTCTTACAGTACTAACTGCAGAAGATAACTCAGATATGAAATCACTCGGTAATGTACCTCTAGGAGCTTCAGTTTCTTCATATGGAGGTTCTGTAATAGGTGTATCTGGGTGTTGAGGAGGTGTTGCAGGATGCTCAGCTGGAATGTCTTCAGCAGGAGTTCCTACTGGTTCATTTTGTGGTTCGAAAACAATATCTTTTGAAGTATCTATAGCTTGACCTTCTAAGTCAGTTTCTGTAAGTTCAGGTGCATCAACCATTTGTGATTGTCGGTGTATTTGTTGTTGCATTTCTTGATTAACTGTTTCTGCTGGTGCAACATATTCTGTAGTTTCGCCCGATAATCCTGGATGAGTTTCCATTGCAGATTCTGCTGCAGACTCAGTTGATCTATCTGGTACTAAACTTCCATCTTGGAGTAGCTTAACAACTTCCTTTGCTAGAGTTCTCATTTGTGGATTTAATTGATACATGTAGCGTGGTAGGTTAGTTCTAATCTGTTGAAGAAAATATACTCCAGTTTCATGGTCATTAATATAGAAAGCTTGTAATGCTTGAACAATCATTTGTTGAACGAGTTTATCAGGAGGTACTGCTGATTGAGGTGAGTGTGGAAACATTTGAACCTAAGTCAAGTATGTAGTGAGATTATTTTAAAATTGTGGAAAAGGAAAAGCGATTTTTTTGATACAAATACACTCTTATTTCTTCATCAGCTTAATCCACTATGTTTAAAACTTAAATATAGACAATCTACCAAAGACTGGATTTGAAATTATTGAAAAACGAAGACAATCTTATATCCAAAACATTGACAAGTGTTAAAACTCGATTGTATTTGGATGATAGACGTAGGCTCTCCCCAATTTTATTGGGAGTAGTTGGCAGTTTTTCAATGACCATTTTTATGTCCTATGTTGGTTTACATCTGAATGATATAACTCAAATTGTATGGTTAATTACTTTTATTCTTGCTTTAAGGAATATCTATCAGATTTTTCTCAGGGTTCCTTTAGCACATTTTTCTCAGATGATTGGAAGAAAACCTCTATTGATTGCTGGAACAGGATTTTATACAATAAGTCTTTTATTTCTGGCTTTATCTTCTCATTGGAGTTTGGTTATTGTAGCAGTAACATTCCTAGCTATAGGCATGTCTTGCTTTTGGCCAGTAATTTTTGCATATATCTCAGATGTTGAGGAAAACAAAGACTTAGGGAAGGTGCAAGGTAGATTGTTCCAAGGTACAGATTTAGGAGCAATATCTGGAGCACTGTTAGCATTTCTTCTGCTGAAAAGGTCTAATATTAACCTCTCTACGCTTTTATCAATCTCAAGTATAAAGCTTAATTCCATTCCAGTAATAACAACTACTCTTTCTCAACTGCGTATTCTTTTTTCTTGGGGTGCAGGAATCTCTCTGGTCGGGGTTATAGCTCTAGTATTCTTCATGCCTGAAGTTCTGAAAAAGGAGGATAGATTGCAAGTTGATTCTAAATTCAAAGCTCTGGGTGGAGCTTTTGTTTCTATGTTTAAGTCATTGTATATTGTAACAAAACAAAAGAAACTAAGTTTTATTTATCTAGTTCAACTAGTAATTGCATTTCTCGAATACGTTGTTACGGCTTTCTTTCCATTCTTAGTAGTTGCGAAAGGTTTACCCCTTGATGCTGTTGCACAAATTGCTTGGATAACTTCTGGGGTGCTGATATTTTTCAAACCCTACATGGGCAGAATCGTTGATAAATTGGGATATAGGGGGCCAATATTTGCAACACTCATTCTTTCATCTAGTATGCTTGTTGTTATGGTTTTTGTGAACTCATTATCGTGGTTAATTGTTGTTTATATGATCTATAGTGCTAGTAGTTTGACAAGTTATATTGGTGTAAATGCTGGAACTACAATTGAATCAAAGAAAATTCAGAGAGGAATGGCTTTAGGAGCATTAGGGTTTTACGTATCGCTTTCAAGATCTGTTTCTACTTTAAGTTTGACTCCTGTTTGGGATAAATTAGGGATTGATTGGGTTTTTCTGACTACAGCAATTATCATTGTTTCAGCTGCAATAATTATTTACACAGTATACTACTTTTTAGTACATAGAAGGAATAATGATCTGATTGAAAATTCACAACATTCAAAATAGTTTTACACTGATTCGTTTGTGAGTACAAAAATGAAGACTGAACCTTCTATCGAAAAAATGAAACTAAAGCAGAAAATAAAAGCAATTTATGCGATAGAAGTAAAGAACCTCAAATTTGTTCCAATAGGTGAAGTAGCTGCTTCTTATGTAATAACTACAAATGAAAAAAAGAAGTATTTTTTGAAATTATATTTTCCTTCTCGATTGAATCGTAATCAGATAACAGAACTTGATTTTTCATTATTGGTTGCTCATAAACTCCACTATGTACAGAAAATAGAAAACATTGCTTATCCAATAGAGACCATTAAAGGGGATCTAATGTCAGAGTTTGAGGAAGCTAAAATGGTTTTGTGGAACTATATAGATGGTAAAATTGTTTCAGAGAAGCAAAGTAAGACACCTACTTTTTTGAGAAAATTGGCAGAATTGATAGCTCAGATTCATGATTCAACTGAAAATCTAAATTTACCTGATGAAGTGTACTATAAATATGAGATTACCTTCAAAGAAGATTTGTTATTGTGTTTAAAAGAAATTGCAGCTTGTACAATCTCAGAAGATAAAACATTTCTAAAACTCAAAAGAATAATCACACCTTTAATGACAGATATTTTGCAGTCTTTTAATTATCTAGAAGAGACTACTCAAGAACTACTAGGGATGTCACATGAGAATTATGTAATTTGTCACAATGATCCAATCCGACATAACATTATTCTAGATAAACAAGGTGAAATCCACTTAGTAGATTGGGATAATACCTATTTTGCTCCTTGTGAAAAAGATATTTGGTTCTATCTCAATCAGAAAAATATTCCTTCTTTTAAACGAAAGTACAAGCAGATACGAGAGTCAATAAAACTAAACGAGGAAATTGTTGTCCATTTATTCTACGAAAGAGTACTAGCGGATTTGACTGATTGGATTTACAGAATTTTATTTGAAGAATTAGATCCCAAGCAGATAAAAAGTGATTTTAAGGGATTAGCTGAAGATGTGATTCCCCTTCTTCCTAAGATGAAAGAGGAAGAAGAGAGACTTAGAAAAAGTGTACAAGAATGGTAGTAACATTCAAGTAAAAACAAAAATAAAAAGAGAAGTTGTTCCTAAGCTGGAACTTCTTTTTTCTCAATACCAATAAGATCTTCTTTCAACTTGCCTAACAAAGTAGCAACAGCTGCAACAATGTTTTCTGGTCTTGGAGGACATCCATAAACCCAAGCATCTACAGGAAGGACAAAATCAATACCACCTAAAACAAATGGACATTCTTGAAAAACTCCACCAGTAGTACAACAATTACCAACTGCGACTACAAATTTAGGTAAAGGCATCTGTTCCCAGACACGTCTAACTCTATCAGCTACCTGAACAGTAACTGGACCAGTAATAACAAGAACATCAGCTTGACGAGGAGTACCACGTAGAGTAATACCATATTGTTCAAGATCATGTCTTGGAGTTAGGGCATCTACAATTTCAATATCGCATCCATTGCATCCACCTGCATTCATGTGGATAACCCATGGAGATCTTACAGCACAGTTTACACCAAATTTCTTTAACCAACCCATTCTAGACACCTCGGAATTCATCGACTTCTTTAATCTTCTTGCCGCCTGCTTCAATTAGTTCTTGTAACTTTTTATCAGCTACATCACCTTTGTAACTACCCTTTGCAGTAAGCATTTCATAGTCTTGTCTGATGTTAAATGAGAATAATGATACAGATAAATTAGGATCTCTATCAATATGGATCGCATCTTTAGGACAGTAGGTCTGACAGTGACCACACCACATACACTGAGGTTTAAGTAACCAAATCATACCGTTATCCTTGTCATCCTTTTCCATTTCTAAGCAGTGAGATGGACAGACTTTCACACATGTACCACACATGATACATCTATCTTCAATGATTCTTGGGATAGTTCTGATATCTTCTGGTGGTGGATGATCTGCAATCTGCTTTAGAACATGTTTTGTTACAGGTCCTTTAGCGTGGTTTTTCAGAGCTTCTCCACCCATTACTAATACTTTTTTCATCTTCTTTTCACCTCAGAAAAATGGCCTATTGTACTTCTTGGCCTTTATGGCTTTTCTAGCAAATTCATCTTGATTCATGATTATTTTTTCTCCAGTAACATCGTTGATTAACATAACTCTGTTTGTACAGGAGAAACATGGATCGTAGCTTCTCAGAATTACTGGCATATCAGCAACATATTCTCCATCCATTCTTTTTAGAGTGGCATCAATATTTCCTAATGATGGAGCTCTAATTTTATATCGTTCAGGTTTATCTGTACCATTTGCGATACCGAAATGAATATCTTCACCTCTTGGAGCTTCACCTCTAGTCATATATTGACCTTCTGGGATTCTTGGCTTAACTCTTGCAAGTAATTCACCTTGAGTAGATTCAAGTTGATCTAATATTTGATTACACATTTGTAGAGATTCTAAAGTTTCGTCAATTCTAACAAGTGTAGTTGCATAGATATCTCCTTCAGTATAATAAACCATGTTCCAGTCAATTTTATCATATAATTCATAGGGATATGATTTTCTTATATCAAAAGGTAATCCAGAACCTCTTCCTGTTGGTCCGTTTGGATTTGTCTTCTTAGCATCTTCCTTAGTTAAAACACCTACATTTTCTAGACGATTTCTAATCGAAGCTTCTTCAACAAATACCTTCTTGTGGTATTCTACCTGTTTCTTAAGTTTCTTTAACATAGGTCTCGCTTTGTCTGCTTTCTCTTTTGGAATGTCTCTCTTTACACCACCAGGGAGCATCAAAGCGGGATTAACTCTGTTTCCACTCATCTCTTCAACAATATCCATGATAATTTCACGGTCTCTCCACGAGATGTGTAGCATTGTATCAAATCCTGCATCATGAGCAAGTATTCCATACCATAAGATGTGTGAATGGATACGCTCTGCTTCTAAGCTGAACATACGGATTAATCTTGCTCTCTCAGATATCTGATCTTCAACACCTGCAAGTCTGTCAACAACTCTAACATAGACATTTTGATGAACCGCACTGCAGATACCACAAGCTCTGGGAACCAACATGGTATTTTGTCTCCATGTTCTATTTTCCATTGCTTTTTCAATCCCTCTGAGATTGAAACCAATTCTGATATCAGCTTCAACAACTCTTTCTCCTTTTAGATGGATGATAAAGTGTGCCGGTTCTTCTGCCCATGGATGTTGAGGTCCAATGAAGATGTGGTGATCAGCTCCTGGGGGAGAGTCACTACCATCAGTTAAAGTTCTAAATCTAGATCTATATTGTTCTGTCATTCTTTAGCCTCCTCCAAAGCTTCTTGTGCGATTTTCATGGTAATTTCTTTTATTTGTTCCCAACCATACTCTTTTTTCATTGGTTTGACATCATCAGGCCATCTTTCTGGTAAGATTAATCTTTGTAGGAATGGATGGTTTTCAAAGTATACACCATAGAAATCGTAAATTTCTCTTTCATAATAATCAGCTGCAACAAAAAACTCTATCATACTTGGAGTTTTAGGTTTGCTTTTGTCAATTTTAGTTACATAGAAATTTATAGGAACTTCCCTAAATTCTTCTTCAATTCTGTGTTGAATATGATAAACAACATTGAATTCATCATCATGTTCAACGCCTGATATAGTTGAAAGGTGATAAATACCTGCATCTTCATGCAAGATTTTCATAAGCTCAAAGGCATTTGAGGCGCTACTTTTAACGTTGAAATGACCTTCTTCAACTTTGATAATCTCTTCAACAAGATTTCCGGGTAAAGTTACATTTAAAATTCCTTCTAACTCTTCGAGTACATCACTCATAAGAAGTCCTCTCTTAACATTTTAGTTTAATCAAGAATCAGTCATAAAAAAAGGTTGTGCTGCATAGATGCTAATATTATAACTAAATGATTCAACAATTATCTATTTGTTGAAGGATTAACCTTTGACAAGAAGATAATCGTTTCCTTTGAATTTTTCAGGAATTTCTTGTAAGTACCATCCTCTAGCTTGTAAAACTAGAATCTTTCCAAAAATTTCTGGCGCTAGGCTTTGGTGCCCTAGTTTAAAACTACCATCTAACCATTTTCCTTCCTTCTCTTTTAGTTCAATCCATTCATTTATGGAAAGGAATCTTCCTGTATATCTTACACCATATGATCTCTCAAGCAATTCAGATATTGATTCAATTACAATTTGTGCAATTTCATCACTTTCCATTTCAAAACTTTCAACTACTCCATTTAGTATTGCAGTTTTGATTTCAAAATCTTGTGCCATTTTAGGTTTAACTGGCGGGAAAGATTCAAATGATGGAAATATGGCTTTTTCTTCACAGAGAAAAACTCTATCTGTAATGTTCCTGAATTTATATCCCCTTGCAGTTAGAATCAAGATATATGATATATCAATATTATTTGTTTTGAATCTTCTCTTAACTAGTTTCAAACCTTCAATAGCATTTACTTTGCTTTTAGCCTCACCCATACATTCGATCTCGTCAAAAATATCAGGCACAGTACGCAATAGGTTAGTTATGAAATATTGATTTGTTTTTGTTGAAAAATCTATGAAATTTCTCAAAATTAAGGCATTCGCATTGCTATCTCTGAGCACCATTCTAATATGAAATAATCTAAATATTCTATTTAACTTATTCGATATTCCTTTCAGAAATCTGAAAAAAATTAACTGCTGAGAATCTCATCCCAGAGTTTAAGATCTTCTTTGGCCTGCTCTGGATCAAGTTTCTGAATAATAAATCCTGTATGAACTAAAACATAATCACCAACATCTAGTGACTCTTCGAGAAGTGAAGTATCTGCTTCTCTTCTAACCCCAGTGATGTCAACCATTACTCTTTTATCATTCAATATCTCACAAACTAATCCAGGAATTGCTAAACACATAAGTCTCACATCACCATTTTTACTTCATTAATTAACTGTTTTCATCTGGCAATTAATCCTCCCAGATTATCTCTTCATAATTAGCTGCAACATTGCAAGTTCCTTCGTGACTAACCATGCAAGCTCCTATAGGATGATCTGGTCTACAAGCTTTGTTAAATAATTTGCATTGATGAGGTTTAGATTTACCTACTAAAATTTCATCACAAATACAACCACTATGAAGATCTGTAGTTTCAAGTTCAGGAATCTCATATTTTTTCTTAGCATCAATATGACTGTATTTGTTAGCTATTTCATGTCCTGTTTTTGGCCAAACACCTAATCCTCTCCATCTTGCGTCAGATACTACATATGCTTCTTTCAAAGTTTTCAAGGCTGCTACATTACCTTCGTATTTAACATATCGCTTATACATGTTGTCAACTCGTGCAGTGTTCTCCTTGAATTGTTTTAACAGTGCATAAATACCAACAAGAATATCCACGGGTTCAAAACCTGCAACTGCTACTGGAAAGTGATATTTCTCTGGAATGAAATCATAAGGTTTGGCACCTATTATTGTAGATACATGACCTGGAGCTAGAAATCCCTGAAACTCCAAATCGTCTCTTTGTAGTAATAATTCCATTGCTGGAGGAACAAGCTTATGTGAAGAATATATGCTGAAATTTGATAGTTTAGTCCTAACAACTTCAGCTGCTGTAACACAAGAAGTAGTTTCAAAACCAACACTGAAGAATAAAACCTCTTTTTCAGGCATTTGCTCAGCTAATTTGATGGCATCAGATACACCATAAACAACACGAACATCAACACCTCTCCCCTGTGCTTGATACAGAGATTCTTTAGTACCTGGAACACGCATCATGTCTCCAAAAGTAGTGATGATTACATTATGGTTGTCCGCTATCCATAGGACCTCATCAACGTCTTGTGCGCTTGAAACACAGACAGGACACCCAGGACCCGCAATAAGTTCCAATTCTTTAGGTAAAAGAGATCTTAATCCTGCTTTGACAACATCATGTTCATGTGTTCCACAAACATGCATTATTCTTGTCTTTTCTCCAATTTGTTCTGTGAGTTGACTAATCTTTTTTGTGATTGCATTAACCATGTCTTTATCTCTGTATTTTTGGGTTGGTTCTGACATTTGAATCCTCGAATACTCTATGGGGAGCAAAAATAGATTAAATAAATAACTTCTTCTCTTGGACAAAAAGGGAATATTTTTAACTATTGTGTGGTTTGCACGTTCTATGAAGATTCTAGTCACTTACTTCTCGAAAACTGGAAATACAAAAAAGATTGCAGAAGCTATACATGAAATCACAACTCAGAATAATGATTCGACTCTAAAAAATTTCAAGAACCTCAAAGTTACAGAATTAGTCGACTATGATCTGGTTTTCTTAGGTTCTGCTTGCCATCATTCAGATTTAGCACCACCCGTCTTGAAATTTATTAAGAAAATTCCGGAATCTCCTACATTCAAACTTGCAGGTTTTGTTACACATTCAACTTACCCTCCTGAAGGTTCAAAAAGACATGCAGAGCTTTTTGCACAGTGGGCAGGAAAATGTGAGAAGACCTTTGATAAACTTCAAAGTGAAAAGAAAATTGATTATAAAGGTTTTTTCCGGTGTATGGGAAAACCCTCTAAACCCATTGAGATATTTATTCATGCAAAAATTATTACCGGGGATGAAGAGTGGGAGGAATATAAACCAGAAGTAAAAAAACATCCTGATGAAATAGATATCGAAAACGCAAAGAAGTTTGCCAAAGAAATTCTTGACAAATGTTAGGTATTATTGAATGGAGTCTTATTAGTCTACTAAAAGTTTAGTATATCCCATATTCTTTATCAAGTTCTTTTAGAAGTGCTTTTACTTCTGAATCGGCAGAATCTATACCTGCTTGTTCTAAGGTTTTTGCAAGATATTCGATGTCAAAAGCTGCTATTGCATCATGATATGTTTGAATAATGAATTCTTTGGTTATGTCATCCATTTTGTTTACCTCTTGTTTGATGACAAGAAAAATTCTACTACATTTTTAGTTTTGCTTTTTACAAATTAAACGAAATTATACCGTATTTTAAGGCAACCTTTTCCCGCACGAGATAACTTATTAATCAAGATGCGCACATCTTCTTTTGAAATTTAGAAGGCCTTTATATGAAAATGAAGGATTACATCTGTTCTACAATTCTCGGAGTATCTATAATAACACAAATTGTTCTAACTTATACTCTCTGGGAAGATTATTATGATATCCTTGGATTAGTTATTACAGGGTATATTTTTTGGGGATTTTCAATAATTTTTGGTGTTCTACCAGTTATCACTTTCAGAATGAAAGGTGATGTTCCAGAAAGATCAAGCTATATTCAAACAACCAAATTAGTTGACAAAGGTATTTATGCTATTGTTAGACATCCACAATATCTTGCAGGGATTTTATGGAGTATTGCTTTAGTATTTATTTCACAACATTGGGTAGTGGATATTCTATGCGTTCCTGTTATAGCTGCAACCTATTTTGATTCTCTTAAAGCTAACAAGAGGTTAATTGAGAAGTTTGGTGAAGAATATGTTGAATATATGAAAAGAGTACCGAGTTTGAATGCGCTATGGGGTATTCTCAAATTACTATATAGATGTTTTAAAAACGAAAGAGTGTTTAATTAGCTAAAACTTTCGTTTTTATTTTTGAAATTCTTCAGGTATTTGAACTGCGAATTTACACTCTAATGCACCAATTATTGGTGTTTCAATTGGTTCAACCTTAACTGATTGATCAAAGATAATATCCCAGTATTGTTTAAAGAATCCTGCACTACAATTACAGAAATTAGGAGAAATCTCTTCTTCATCTCCTTTCTTAATAGCTCCTCGTACCCAAGCACAATAGCAGCTGTAATAGCGTTTCATTCTTCTATCTTCTGTACTCAAGAATTTCTCCATCTGATATGGAATTTTTGTTACTATGATTTTGTCCCCCTCTCTTACTCCTGGAGTTATTGTCTGACTATCTTTTACATAATTTACAACATCATCATTGACATATTGAGCATATTCCAATGTTCCCTCATCTGCATGCTTTTCTAATCTTTTGATGAATTCTTGTTTCTTAATTTTCAGAAATTCATCTATATCACCTAATTTCAAAAAATCTTCTCTATCTTTCTTAATAGGTTCAATTGGCCTTCCGTGTAAACATGGAGATAGTATTTCAACTGTCTTTTCTACTCCAATTATTTCTTCCATTCTTTTCATTATTTTCTTTGTAAAATCTGGCTTCTTATCTGGATGTTCTCCAAGAACTGGTATTGTAAGATCTTTGAAGACTTCATCTCGAATATTTTCAGTTAAATGTTCAGCAATTCTTGTATAAAGATTATCCATGGCATTATACCCTTCAACTATGTCAATAACTTCAATGATATAGTCGTATTTTTTTGTAAAATTAGCATAGTTAATTACAGCTCTTAACAAATCTAGAATTGCTTCTTCCTCTTCTTCTTTGTTTACCAGAACCTCAGTGTATTGAGTCAATTTTCCTTCTGGAAAGGTATCAATATTTTCTCCTTCATTATGAAGAAATTCTTCAAAATTAATCAGTTTATCAATGAATAACTCTACTTGTTCTTTTTTGACATCATTTTTTAACAAGTATTCTCTAAAATCCTGCTGATTCAAGTTAACGTGACCTCTTTTTTGATTTTATTACAAAGAACCGAGACCTCAAACAGTTATAATTCTTTTTGATGAATTCTCTCTATAAGTAATTCAGCAAATTCCTCTGCAGCTTCTTTGCATTCCTTTGAAAGAGGAGTATCAAAATACATCTCTTTTGGTTGAATACCAACATACATAGTAATTAAATCTGGAACAACTGGTTTGAGAAACTCTTCAAGCATAGTTAACGACAATGTGTGAGTAGAAAGATGAAATCCACTAGAAACTGCTTCTTTAGGAAAGATAGCAATAGCTCCCGGTATTTCTTTCATATCAGCAGCATCTATGATAATTATTCTATTTGGTTCTAATCTCCTGAATTTACCAAGAAAATGTTCTGGAACTCTTTCACAATAAAAGTTTGTTACCCAACTAGGAAGATTAGCATCTTGTAGTATAGTAAGAACATATAACCCAACAGCATCATCACCATTATCTTCGTTACCTACACCCAAAATTGCTAGTTTAGTTGCATCTTTCAAGAAAAAATCAATTGCGTTGATGAATTCTTCTGTAAATTCATTATCACTACTAGAGACAGACATTAACAAAAAGAAAGAACTTCTGTTGATAAGTTCTTCTTTATGTAAATGATGAGTTTTTGTCTCCTTGTCACCTTTGACAAAGACGTTGAGCATATTTAGTAGAACTGATGTGAGTGTCATTCCTTGTGGGTCTTCTCACACTCTACAGGGGCACATCACGTACCCTCCTACCCCGTTCGCACTCCAAGGAGTGGTTTCGGATCGCTTGTTTCCAATTATGGATATAGTGGAAAAGATTCCATTACTCGAGCAACTTGACTACAGTCCCCTACGGGAGGTTGTCACATAGGTTGCTTAAGCGGTAGCCCCTAATCCTACTAGCTTCAGTTGTTTTGAATATAAAAATTCAGTAATACTTTACTAGTTCCTTTACATTTAAACTGATGGTTCCTCTCTCTAAGGAGACGAGGGGACACAAACATACCTCATAAAAGTAAATAACTACTCATTGTAAGTATATGACTAAACCATAAATGAATGCTGCTGTGAAAGCTAGAATAAAAACAAGAATCATTAGTGCTAATGATTTTGAATAGTTTTTAGGAGTTATTTGGTCATTCTTGTCTAGTTTTCTAATAAGAGGATATAACCCTAAATAGAACGTTGAAGTTGAAAGAACTAATACTCCTAATGAAACAATCTGAAGGAGTTCACTTCCTAATATCAGAATTACGATTAATAATAAAACGAATATTATTTTTGTTCCAGCTACCCATTTAACTAAATATTTTACGAAATCATGCATAGAGGAATCTTCTTTTGATTTCTTCCATCCATTGAACACGCCTACTCCATTTGCAAATCTAATTTCAGGTTTAAAATATAGTGCTAGAATATTTGCTATTTCTAGCGTCAAAAATGCGATAACAACTATTATGATAACTACGTTCATATCAAGCATCACAAATGTCCAGCATAGTTTAATGTTTCGAATATAACATATAGTATTAAGATTTGAAGTTAATTTAAAATTACACAATTTGCTTAAATGACCTAAAATAGCAATGTTTAAATTAGTCTTACCTCTTCTGCTTACTAGAAACTGAGTCGATAGCAACGACTAGCCGGGGACCTAGGGCGTCCTTGTACCAGAAGCGCTCTATATGCTGGGGTGAATGCTGTTGCTGAGGCTTCGTTGAGGTTGATACG
>JAEOSZ010000019.1 GCA_016840095.1 Candidatus Heimdallarchaeota archaeon | reverse complement strand
TGATATCTGTTTCCATCTCCAAACTAAATGAATACGCACTAGTATTTGATGCAGATGATACAACAAGAACTATCCCAAATAGAACTAGTAAATAACAAAGACCTCTTTTCATTATACTAACAAGATACTAGTACCTTTTAAAACTAGGGAAAAAGGTAAAGTATTGGATAAAAACCTTCACATTAGTTTCAAAAACATATTGTCATCTCATCTCTCCATCTTCTAGTAAAATGGATATTTCAACTTTCGAATTCGTTAAATTAGTTTTTTTTTCATATAGATATAATTAACCTCTTTATATGTTTTAAGTAAGTAAAATAATGTCTCCGTATTACACTTTTGGTTTAAAAATATATATTTTAATAGTTTCTACGGTAAATACTTACATATCTAGTGTTATAATCCCCTTCCCCAAGATCTTCTATTAGTTTAGGCCATAAATAAGCTTCCAGTTGAGAACCACATCTAGAACACACAATAGTATTTTGCATAGGTAAACCTTTGTCGTCATAATCAAATTCTATTTTGATTGAATGATCGCAAATATAGTCATAGTCACAATATGGACAATGATAGTAATCGTAATTGTGTTTTGTTGTAGGTTTAAGCAACCCTACTGGACAGGAATAAGCATTCACTGATTTCTTACAATCGCATCTTAGATGATATGCTATCTCTGTCATATTTAACGCTTGAAAAAACTACTATATATATTTACCTTGTAAGAAGGTCCTATTTAAAGGAAAATTAGATTCCAAGGCAGTCTTTTAATTCTTTTTCATATTCTGCTGATTTTAAAATTGTAAGTATTAAATCAACAATTCTTATTGCTCTATCTATTTCTGGGCCTTCTGATGAGTAGACTACTTTTTTGGCTCTCTCTACTTTGTTCTCAAACACATTGAAGAATTCAGTCTGATTGTATTCTACAATTTTAGTTACGATTCCCTTTAAACAATCCAATGAAGGTTTAGGGATTTCAAGGTAAAGCTCTAGCAATTCTGCAGTCGTTTCTATTACTTCATCCCCTGCCTTACTTCTCCACCATTCTATTGATCCCTCATCAGAATAGAAAATAAGAGCTGATCTTGAGAAGAGAGCTTCCGTAATTGTTCTACCAATTACAACTCTTTGTCCAGCTTGAACCACTAAACCAACTCTAAGCAAATCTTTGATATATCTGTAAAGAGTTTTATCTGTTCTTAATCTGTTTTCCTTTTCTTTTTTGGTCCATTTGAGTTGCTTACTTTTTTCTTCAATAATCTGGTTATATTTTTTAGTAATTTCCTTCACTGACATAGGTTTGTCACGTAAAATAGTTAAAACCATTTTGTAATTTGAATCACTGAAGAATTCAATTGCTTCTACTCCTTCAATTATCTTGAAACCTTCTTGCTTGAAATTTGGATCAATGAAGTCTTTAAATTCTGGATTACTCTGATCATCATTTCCCATCATAGACAAGTAATCAAAGAAAATCATGTATTTAATATTTCTCTAATAATAATGGTTTAATCAAAATAATTTCGTTTTTGTAGATAAAAAGAAATTGTCGAGAATAAAGAGGGCTTAGAGATTAATTACAGCACTTCTTTAGTTCATTTTCAAATTCCTTATAATTTAACAAAAGATAAACTGTTTTAAAAGTACTTAGAATATGTGAGGTTTCCTTGAAACTACAATCCTTTATGATTTCAAGAACTTCTTTTTCATATTGTTCGAATAATCTAATTTGTTCATCTTCATGAAAAACATCAACGTTTGACATTAGGTTAGCTAGATCATCTACTGATGGAGGATCCATATTTTTAGATAACCCGATTAATGCTCCTACTTTTGAGAGTGTTGCTTTACAATCTGTGCATTGCCAAGTATCATGTTCCTGTTGACGCAATAGAAAAATTTTAGCTTTACGTGTATACAGTGTTTCAGTAGCTGTTTTACCAGTGATAACTCGTTGACCTGCCTTTATAAGTAATCCAGACTGTGTGAGTTCGTTAACATAACGATAAATTGTTTTATCTGATTTTTTATGATTATCAAGCTTATACAACAAAGTAACATCTTTGATAAGATTCTCATCGTTTTCGGAAAGCTTTTCCTTCTTAACTAATTTTGCAATTTTATCATCATCCAAAACTCTGATATATTCCTTTTTAGTATCATCTTTTTCAGAGATTTTAACTTGTAGAATTTCCCAATCAGAAATTTTTTTTAGGAGTTTTTCTAACTTTTCTTTATCAGTTGGGATTTCCCAACTGTCTAATTTTTCTTTGAGTTTAGGTCGTTCTTTTTTCACAATTAATTCATTTGATTTCTCTGTAATTTCTCTAACTGTTAAACGTCCATCTCTCAAAATTGCCAGAATCGGCCAATAGCCTTGATCATAGAACATTTCAACTCTGTCGCGATCTTTAACGATTTCAACTTGCTTTATGTTGAAAACTTCTTCGTATTTGTCGGCATCAGGAACGTCGTTAAATGCTTCTGGTGTGCTCATATTTTACTTCACCCAATAATTTGTTCGCAAAAACATATATTAAACTTTCGTTGAGACAAGAATAAGTTCTTCTAAATACAAACAACATTCGCACAATAAGTAATCTTTATATATGTCTATAGGAATGAGTTCTCAGAGAGTGAGAAAATTGATATTAAATCTCTCTAAGGAATAAGAAATATCAGGTGAAAAATGAAATGGTATTGAAAGTAGATCAAAGAAATGAATTGATAAGGAGTTTCAGAGCATTAAAAGAACTGTATAATTTCGAGATAGTTGAAGAAGAGAACTTATTCCAGATTCTTACACAGGTCGCAGAGAATATGTATAATTATAACCTTGCACACGAGTACTCATCAGATCATGATAAGTATGAGAATCATCTCCTCCGCACCGCTCTTAAGAAAGAGCAAAACGCATCCCTGTCTAAGCTTCTTTTGCATAAAGGTTCCTTCCTTTAACCTCTTTAGTTTTTTAATGTATGAAAATGACACAAGTTGTACTCACAAGTTGTGGTTGATAGTTAATAAGAACAGAAATAATAGAATAATAGAGGTGGTAGTGATGGCACTGAAATCAGAATATAGAAGCGAGCTAATCAAATCCTTCAAGAATGTGAAAGTACTGTCTAATATTGATATTGAAAATGAAGACAAAGTCATAAAAATAATAGATCAACTCGCTGAGACACTATTTGAATGTCAATATGATAATAGAAACTGTCCAGGATATGAAGCTTATCTAAACTATAAAATCAAGCAAGAACTAGAAAAAGAAAGAACTGCAGCATTAGCAATGAAGTTTAAGGTTATTGGAACATTTCATTAACTTTACACTTCTACTTTCTTTTTCTTCTCCTTGTTTTGAAATTCCTCTTTTCCCTTTAAGCAATCTTTAAAACATGTCTTTCTGTAAGTGTATAATATACATTCTTAGGTGATATTATGCCTAAAAAGAAAAGCAATGAAGAATTAACTGACGATATTAAGAATATAGAGATTAAAATTAGGACACTTGAGAAGTTTCTCAATGATGAAAAGAAACAGAAGGATTCAAAATTAGAAAAATTAGAAAAATCTTCTAAAGATGCCGATAATGGATTGAAAAGTGTTCAAATTGAACTCAAATCAACAAATACTAGTTTTACTGAAAAATTCAAAGAACAAGAGAAATTACTAAAACAAACAATAAGTGAATTTAATGCTTTTCAGGAAGAACTTGAATCAGAGCTAGAGAAAGCAGCAGAAAAAGATGTACTTCTAGAGGACTTAAGAACTCAAATCAAAGAAAAAGATGTTATCATAAGTGAAAAAGAAAAGAATCTTAAGAAAATCGAAGAACAATATGAAGAAACTGTCAATAAACTTGCTAAACTTCAAGCTGATTATGAAAACTTAGAATTGACATTTAAACAAACTGATAATCTCAAGAAAGAGTTGAAAAAAGATTTAGCATCAACTCAAAAAGAGTTTACAGACTTCAAAGCAAAAGAGGAACCTGTGAGAGCTCAGAATGAAAGTATTCGAATTATCCTTAATTCTACTGAACAAGGGAAGATTTACCTTGCACTAGCTGAAGCACATCCCAAAAGCATGACAATTAATGAGTTGGCTGACTTACTTGATTCTACAGCTGTTGTTACTAAATCAGCTTTAACAGCTTTAGAAGAATTAGGTGCAATTGAATTCAATCCTGCAACAAGAGAAGCTAAACTTCCAAAAGAGTAATTTCTTCTTTTTTTCTCTCCTATCGTTAATCATTTAAGAAATTAGTAGTCATTTCATTTGATTAAATTGGATGAATTTATGAAAGCTAATCTTGCTAGATGGAATGAAGCATGTAAGATTCATGCAAAATCCTCAGATTATGATTTGGAAGGTTTTCTAAAAGGACAAAACAGTTTACATGAGATAGAATTGGTGGGTTTAGGAGAAGTTGAAAACAAAACTTTACTACATCTTCAATGTCAATTTGGAATGGATACTCTTTCTTGGGCTAGATTAGGAGCTGAAGTGACAGGAGTGGATTTTTCTAATAATTCAATTGATTTAGCAAATGAACTTAATGAACATCTCAAACTTCCTGCTAAATTTATTTGTTCAAATATTTATGACCTTCCTTCTAAACTAGATGAGGAATTTGACATTGTTTTTACTTCTTATGGTGTATTATGTTGGTTACCTGATTTAGAAAAATGGGCTAAATTGATTTCAAGATATCTGAAGAAAGGAGGTACATTTTTCATAGCAGAATTTCATCCATTCTTATGGATTTTTGATGATGAGAACAAAGATAAGCTGGAATACAAGTATCCCTATTTCTATGGGAAAGAACCTCTTCATTATACTTCTGAATATACCTACACAGAACAAGAAAACTTACTTCTAAATGTTGACAACTATAATTGGCAACATACTTTTGGGGATATTATTACATCACTAATTAAAGTTGGATTAAAGATTCAAGAAGTAAAAGAGTACCCATATACCTTCTTTCCTCAATATCCATTCATGGAAGAGAAAAATAAAGGTATTTGGACATTCAAAGATGACAAATACAATCTTCCTATGGTTTTCACAATAAAGGCAATAAAAGAATAGAAGTTCTTCTTATTTGTATAAATCAGCTGAATTTTTAGGTAATTTTGTAATGAAGAATGCTTCTACTTTTGGTCCAACATTGCAAGAAACAGCTGGACCTATAGATTCGTAGAGGTAGCTTAAAGGGTTCAATCTCTCATTGAGAGAATTTGATAGTTCTTCAAACTTTTTATTATCTGATCCATAAGATCCTGATAAAGCAAAATCTCCGAACTCCCCTGCATGCTCTATAACCTTTTCTTCCATGAATTTGTAGCCAGCTTTTGCTCCTCTAATACTCATTAAAGCATCTAATTCTCCATCCACTAGATGAAGCATAGGTTTCATGTTTAACAATGATCCAATAGTTTGTTGAGCTCTTCCAATTCTACCTCCTTTATAGAGGTATTTTAGTTCTTCAACTAAGACATAAACTCGTGTATTGTTCATCATTTCAGTAATCTCTCCAACCAGAGGAGCTAGTTCCATACCTTGTTCTCTTCTTAGCAGTGCATGATGAGCCATCATAGTGACTCCATGAGAAATAGAAAGAGTATCAATAAGCGTAATTCTTCCTCTAAATTTTCTAGCAGCAATTGTTGCACTATGATAAGACTTACTTAGTTTATGACTAATAGAAATATATAGAATATGATCTGAAACTTCCATTGCTTTTTCGAAAACTTCGAGAAAATTACCAGGAGGAGCTTCCTGAGATCTGATATCTTCTTTTGAATTAACAAGATCATGCAAAATTTTTTCACGGGTAATTCCTACTCCGTCTGCATAGTTTGTTCTACCTATAAGTACTCTAGCTGGAACAATGAATATATCATGTTGTTCTTCTAATTTCTTAGGGAAATCTGATGGTGAATCTATCACAATCGAATACGAGTTAGTCACAAGAGTGCTATACGAAAGGGATTAATATTCTTTTAGTTGATACTACGAGTAAAAAATTGATTTCTTCTGAAAAATATTTTTCATGTCTAAACTGTACAAACCTATTTAGAAATTTGTAAATTACTCCGATCCTAAAATCTTCCCGACAAAAAAGTTCTTAATACGTTTTTGTATCGTAGTAATACAATCACTTTTTAAGTGATTCATGAAAATTATAATGTAAAACATCCCAAGAATGCGTTCTACGATGAATCTAGGTGAAAACTTTGAAATTAGATGATAATCAATTCTATGTTCTAGATGCTGGTACAGAAAAATGGATATTCACTACTCGACCAGAGGCAATAACTCAGATGAAAGAAGTAGTGAAAAATGGTAATGGTGAAAGTGTTAAACTTCTCTGTATCAATACAGAAGAAGATAGTTGGGTGATAGAGCAATACCCTTGGAAAGATATTGCTTTTGAATTAATAAAAGAACATGGGTGAAATTAAATGGAAATCGTGCAAATTCCTGTAGAAAAAATAAGTCCAAGCCCTTTTCAGCCAAGAGAAACCTTCGATAAAGATGCTATTGAAGAACTGGCTAATTCAATTAAAGCATATGATCTGCTAAATCCTATTTTAGTCAGACAAACTGGAGATGAATCTTATCAGATAATTGCTGGAGAAAGAAGATGGAGAGCTGCACAATTTGCAGGATTGAACAAGATATATGCAATTGTAAAAGAGATTGATGAGAGTCAACAAAGAATAGAATCTTTAATAGAAAATATTCATCGAAAAGACCTTTACATGATTGAGAAAGGTAGAGGAGTTATGGAGGTCTTTAGAAGTGAAGGTATTGTTCAAACTCCTAAAAGTCTTGCAAATATTATTAACAGTATTGAAAGGAAAAAATCTAGAAACCTTTCATTAATACCAACTGAAGAAAAAATTGATGAGATTTGTGCAAAGATTCATATTAAATCTAACACTTTACGATTATGGTTAGAAGCTGCTAGCGTTGCTCCAGATATTATTTCTGAAGAGTTAGGTAAACCTGCGGATGAGAGAATACCAGAAAGGATTCTTTCAAGATTATCAACAATTAGTGATCCTAGTTTACAGAAAAGTACCTATGAGAAAATCGTTGAACAAGATATGGGTAAAGATGAGGCTAGTAAATTCGTATCCCAAATTAAGAAAGTACCTAGAGATGAGCAAGAAGCAATTTTAACAGAAGGGATTCCTGTAGAAGTTATAGGTGACTCAAAAGAAGGATATAGCATAGAAATTCCAAAAGACGAAATAGAAACAGTGAAAAAAGCGGTTTCAGTTGGAAAGAAGAAAGCAGCAGAGATACTTACAAAACCAATTATCGAGGAGAGAGGAAAACATAGAAGGAATTTATCTGCTCATAACAGAATTATAGAATATTTAGATGATCTATTCTGTCCATGGTGCGGAAAACCAGCTTCTACTCACTTGAGATGGATATGTCATTCTGACGAAACTCTTGAAGAAGCAAAAGAACAAGCTAAAGAAAACTATCAAGATGCTTCTCAAAGAGAAGAAATCGATCCACGATTTATGAAGAAAAAGAAGTAAATTCTTTTTTATCCTTTTCTTATTTTTACAAAATTTCTTATAGTGCTAATGTATTTTTGAGATGTGATTAAGGAGTTATCTAAATATAAAATATCTGATGAAATACCCATTAAGCAGATTGATATAACAGATGAGTTCTGGTCTGAAAAAATAAAAATCAATAGAGAATCTGCTATATTTCATCAATGGAAAAAATTAGAAGAAGTAGGAACAATCACTAATTTTAGAATTCTAAATGGTGAATCAACTAAATTCCGTGAAGGTTATTTCTATGTAGACTCAGATGCACATAAATGGGCAGAAGCAGCAGCTATAATTCTTCAATCTCAAGATAATAACGAACTTCTCAAACTGCTTACTGACTATCTTAATTTAGTAATATCAGTTCAGGAAAAAGATGGCTATATTTTCACTTACAACCAAATCCATTTTCCAGACAAAAGGTGGATTAATCATCAAATTGAGCATGAACTTTACATTCTTGGCCATCTAATTGAAGCATCTATAATAGCATACAAAATAACGAAATCAGAGAAATTCTTTAGCATAGGTAAAAAAATTGCAGATTTACTTGTTGATGAGTTTAGTAATCCTTCACCAAAGGAAACACCAGGTCATCCTGAAATTGAAACTGCGCTTATTAAACTTTATAGATTTACAAACGATGAGAAATATTTAGAGCTTGCACAGAACTTTATAGATGCAAGAGGTAAATTTCTATTCTTCGGATTTCAGATTTTTAAAGAAAATTTTTCACATAATAAGAGAAATGAAGCAGTAAATAAACAGAAAGAATCATATTATGGTACAGAAGTAACTAATGAATCTTTATTTAGTGAGTGGCCAGAACTTGATTCAAAAAAACATCAACTAAGATTCTATTTCTCAGCATTTTCAGGAAAATATCTTCAACAGAATAAACCTTTCAGACGTCAAAAAAAGCCTATAGGACACTGTGTAAGATGGGGATATCTTGTGACTGCTGCAACAATGATTTTTCAGGAAACTGGAGAAAAAAAATTGTTGAAATCTCTTCAAAGATCTTGGGACGAAATGGTAAAGAAAAAAATGTATATTACTGGTGGAATTGGTTCTCTTCCACTCACTGAAGGTTTTGGAAGAGACTATGAGCTAAATAATAAGGATGCATATAATGAAACTTGTGCAGCCATAGGTTCAGTTTACTGGAATTGGGAAATGCTTTTATCAACAGGAGATGCTAAATATGCTGATTTACTTGAATGGCAGCTGTACAATGCAGTACTAGTTGGAATGTCTGAAAACGGAAAAAAATACTTCTATAGGAATCCTCTAGAGGTAGATCAATCAGTTGAGAGAAAAGAGTGGTATAAGACTGCATGTTGTCCATCCAATATATCCAGAACCCTGGGTAATTTGGCAAAGTACATCTATAGTTATGATGAAACTAATCTATGGATTCATCAATATATTGGCAATAAGACAACAATCCCTTTAACTGAGCAAGAAGAATCAGAAATTGATATTGAACTAAAGAGTGAAATGCCATGGGAGGGAAAAATAGTAATCGATTTACAATGCAAAGAGGAACAGAACTACTTCTTAAATCTACGAATTCCAAGTTGGACAAAAAATCCAGAAATAAAAGTAAACGGAAAAGAGCTAGATGAATATGATTTTGAATTGAAAGAAGTAAATACCGCTTCGGGGATATCTCCTTTTAGATCATACTATGTTAGTTTGAAAGAAAAATGGAAATTAAAGAACATAATTGAGATAATCTTTCCTATGCCAATTAAAATTCATGAATCTCACAAAAAAGTTAAGGAGAATAAAAATAGAATAGCAATTTCAAGAGGACCACTAATCTACTGCTTTGAAAGCGTTGATAATCCTGATTTACAGGTACTAAAAGGAAAAGTAAATCGTGGAAATAAACCAGTTTACTTCAATTCAGAAGGAAAAATCCTCCTTAAACTAAAGATTAATGATAATAAGTATTTGATTGCTAGACCCTACTATTCTTGGGGTAATAGTGGTAAGTCTTCAATGCTAATATGGATAAGAAAAGGAGTTCAAGAGTAGAGATCTGGGTTATCATTTTACATTAGTTTTATATTCAAGTCATTAAACCTAAGAACTGCTGGTTAGAATGAAAAGAGATTCAAAAATTACTTTAGTCACAGGTGCAGCTCATGGTATTGGTAAAGCAATAACAGAATTCTTAGTTCAAAAAGGTGAAGTAGTTATTGCTGCTGATTATGATTCTCAAGGTTTAGAGAAATATAACTCTAAAAAGAATATTCACAGTATTGTTATGGATGTTACAGATTCAAGAAGCATTGAGGAAGCTGTGATAGCAACTGAACAAATTACAGATGGAATTGATTGTCTAGTCAATAATGCAGGACTGTTTTTTGGAGGCCCACTAGTAGAGGTTGAAGTAGCTGATTTTGAGAAGATTTTCGATGTAAATGTATTAGGATTTGTGAGAGTAACTAAAGCATTCTTTCATTTACTTAAAGCTAAAAGAGGGCGAGTTATTAACATGAGTTCTGAAGTTGGTAGAATCGCTTTTCCCTTTAATGGACCATACTCTATGACTAAATATTCAATTGAAGCTTTCACTGATTCCTTAAGACGTGAATTTGATTTTCTCGATATGAAAGTAATTGCGATTCAACCTGGAGCAATTGACACAAGTTTACCAGAAAAAACTGTTGAAAGTTATCGCAAGTATCTCAAGGATTCTGAATTTGAAGTTGAAATGTCAAGAGTTTGGACAGTTCTTGAAAAAGAAAAATATGCTAATCCAATATATGTAGCTAGAGCAGTTTACAAAGCTCTCCATAAGAAGAAACCAAAACTAAGATACAAAGTTAAGAACAATAAGCAAAGAAGACTCTTAGAATTTTTCCCTTCAAAATGGACTGATTATCTCATCAAGAATTTCATCTAAATTTGCAAAAGCTTTAAGAAAAACTATTATTTTCATAACACTATGGTCCATGAAGTTGTAAGAAACTTTGGTGCTGAATTTATCATTCTAGATATCCTTTTTTGCATTATTTGGATGGCTTTTCTTATTCGCAAGAAGTACATCCTTCAATGGTTAATTGGTTTATTTGGAACAGTTGTTGTTTTCTTATTTGATTATGTTCTTTGGTACACGGTTAAAGGAACAAGAAAGATCTACTCCTTACCAGATTTCTTCACAAATTTAGGACCTGCATGGGGACCGCTGCTATTTTTGATTTACTTCTCATTTACATATGGGATGATTGAATTTAGTTATGTAGCAGTTATGTTTAGCGCGAAGGGATGGAGAAAGAAGATGTACTGGACCATGTTTCTTTATATTGGTTGGTTTTTTGTTGCTTTCTTCCCCAAAATTCTACCTTTAGCAGATGATACAGTTTTCATAGTTAGAGAAATGGTTTCAGGAAGGTGGCTACAAATAGGTATGGCTCTTGGAGGATTCTCAGCAATAATTCTTTTCAAATATATTTGGGAACCATTTAAGTCAGTAACTTGGAAGCAGATAGGCTATCTTGTACTAATAGGGGTGATTGTGCATTTTGGAATGGAAATTTCTTTACTAGCAGCTGGAATAAGACCTGCTACAGATTTAGTTACTGTACTTCTTTTTAACACTCTTATTGAATTTAACTCAGGAACACCATTCTTGTTTATTATCTGGACACTTACGAAGAATAGAGGTATCAGTATAGGTGGAGAAACGGAAGAATTAATTTTCGAGACTGTAGGATTAAAGGGGAGTGATATAACCTCTTTAGAACTGGATGAAAGTGAATAGTTTGGGGGATATTTCTCTTCAGATATTCTTAGTTTTTCTCAATAATCTCTAGCTTTGAAGAAGTGAGCTGAAGTAACTTCTGGTTTTTATGTAATTTTCTTTTTTGAACAAAGCAAGATGCATATCCTTGTTATAAGTGAAAAATAGAGGTAACCAAAAAAGTAAAATGAGCAGAGGATGAAGCCATTTAATCAACCATATAATGAGGATGTTAACTCCTACTAACCATATTACAGCGGTTAGTGACACAAGAATTATTTTCCAGTTTTTCTCCATATTGAGAACCCATTCAGAGATAGCAATTAATATAAATGGAAACAAAAAAGGATAGTAATTTTTGTATATACCTCTCGAAAGGAAAACATGAATCCCAATGATATAAATCGCATTAAACGAGAAGAAACTAGAGAAATCTTTGTTCAACAAATCACCTTTCAAAAGAGATATTCGATAGAAAACCAATGAGAAGATAATGAATGGGATGTAGAATTTGTTTAACCAATAATAACCCGTAGCAAGTTTAGTTGCTCCTAGATAAAATAAGGAGTGGAACAGATTTGCTGGACGAAGATAGTCAAGAGAAAGATCAACTATTCCTGAATATCCTTGAGCAAACAGGACTCCGTTATAGTAGGCAGGGTGCATGAATATCCAGGGAATTGAGAGATAGATGTATGCGATCAAAAATGTCACTAAATATTTAATACTCTCTTTTAAGTCATTTCTAGCTAGGATTAGAAACCATACTGGTAAGAAGAAGAGAGAAGTCTGTTTTGTAAGAAAAGAAAGAGCTAAGGTAACACTTGAGAGTACTGTTTTTCTTTCGCAATAGAAGTATAGTGATAATAAAGTAAAAAAAGTAAACATATAGGAATTAAGTCCCATTATGCCGTTGTAAAAAAGGACCATTGGCATAAGATTATAACAAATTGCCAAAAAGCTAGAAAGCAGAATTCTTCTCCTTTTTATCTCTCCATCATTCTTAATTTTAATTAATATTAGAAAAATCATAACCGAGTTCAAAGCATCAAACAGATGCGAGGAAAAAAATACCGTATTATAGGAAATTTCAGTATTTGATAAACTTGGATTAAACAGGCCAATGAATAAAGAAATAAAAGTCAAGACATAAACAAAAAAAGGTCCATAGTAATAAACATCTAAAGGGAAATCGTATGAGGAATCATATATATCCCAATTTTCAAACCTGAAGGCATATACATATTCTGGATAAATAAATTCACCATCACTTACCGCTTCCCATAAAGGTCCAGAAGGGTGGTCATAAGCTGGCATTCCTTCATTGAAATCAATGAACCATTCAGATATTAAGAAATGAATGCTAAAAGATATTGAAAAAATCGCAACAGCAAGTAGAATATAACTGAGCAGTTGTTTTCTAAGCTTAAACTCTCTACTAAGTTTAGCCTTCAAGATCTTAATGTTCATCTTTAAAACTAAAAAATGAATACTAATAAGATTTACCTACAAATAAGTCAAAGATAAATCAGTTAGTATTTTTACCAAATTGATTGGAAATTATTCATCTTCTTTTCTTTTTCTTTCGAATATAATAATCATTATTCCTGTTCCTAAAGATCCTCCTAAAGCTCCAAATATTAATGCAACTAAAATCACTATTATGATGAATAACCATCCTAATGATGTGCTACCAATAATTATTCCACTTATTTGATTTAACAGTACAGATATATCTGTAGCAATTAGTTCGATTACTATAACAATTGACCATGCCCCACCTACTCCAATAAGGCCAGCTAATGCTCCTTTACTCATCTTAGAATAAAATAAACCTCCTATAATTGCTGCCAGAAGAGAAAAATGCCATAAAGTAGTTAATGAAAATATTAGTGCAAGAACAAAACTAATAGCTATACCTAGGAAAAGTTTCTCTTCTTCAATTGTTCTTCGAAATCCTCGAATGAAAGTATTTTTGATGCTCATTTTAGCTACCTCCTGGTTTGAAGTGAATAGTACTTTCTATCCATTCTTCTTTGAATTTTTCAACTGAATCAGAGGTAAAATACTGCACATGATATTCTCCATTAAGAAACAGTTCTAGCTGATCTGTATAGTGCTTTGAAAAAGAAATTGCTCTTTGTCCAGAAGGAATAACTGACAAAGTGTTATTTAGATTTGAAAAGTCAATAATCAATCTTTCAGAAGCACCTCCCCTTGCTTCAGAAACAAATATTTTTC
Source organism: Candidatus Heimdallarchaeota archaeon (assembly GCA_016840095.1). GTDB lineage: Archaea > Asgardarchaeota > Heimdallarchaeia > Heimdallarchaeales > Heimdallarchaeaceae > UBA460. Next base: position 23,975 of record JAEOSZ010000019.1, on the reverse strand, counting down.
CATCCCTCCAAACTGATCTCATCCAGATGACGTTTGGTGTTGAATCAGATCCATCAACAGGGATTGGTCCATAACCTAGTGATGACAATCCAGTAATGTGAGGGATTTTTAGTTGGTTTATTTCACCCCATTTCCATTCTGTTACATCATCTGTTTGGAAGAATTCTTCCAGTGCATCTACTGCAATTCTAAATGATTTGATGATTATCTCATCTCTTGTTTCTACTTCTGGAGTTGTGATATTGTCAAACCAAATTGAAGATACATTATTTACAGATAGCCATTCAAGTACAGCATGATTTGGTGTTCTTGGACATTCAGCTTGATCCATTTCGTCCTTGAAGGTTTCTTCTAGAAATATCTCTGATATGATATAATAAACAGAAGCGGCTGCGGAATCTCTATCCATTATATAATCCCAACTATCAAGAAGGTTGAAAGCAGCTAGCTCAGTAGATGTTTTTGCTGAAATAGGAGCTAAAACATCAATAAATATTGGAGTAAAGTTTCCTGCTCGAGTAGAATAAACATCTAATTGGATTTCTTTTAGATCTTCTATTGTTAAATCTTCAGCATCTGCTAGTAATTCATTGATTCTTCTAGCACGGTAACCTGAAGCAATATCCAAAGGATTCTGGATGGTGTAGTTATTGAGAAAATCTGGTCCTGCTGTAATTTGGTTTGCAGAAACAATAAATCCTTGATCAGGATTTACAGTGTGAGGAATTTCTTCAAATGGGATAAATCCTTGCCACTCTCCTTGAGCTGCTGAACCGTTATACGGCATAGAACCGTTTCCATAGTGCCATCCAGGGATACTAGTATCATCTCGTAATGGCATTTTACCTGTAGGTCTTATTGCAATGTTACCATCTATGTCTCCGTAGATAACATTTTGTGCTGGAGTTGTAAAATGACTTGATGCTAAATCAAATTCTCCTTTGTTTCTTGCATGAGACCAGCCATAAATCGTTTTAAACTCAAAACTCACATTTTGTGCAATCCACTTGCAAGCAATAACATCATTAACATAATCAGAGTAAACATTTGTGTCAAAAAGGTTCGTAAATACTGGACCATGCACCGTAGTTTTAATGATGAAATTATCAGGATTTTGTCCTTTGATAGGAATATTATATTCTATTGTTTCATAAGCTGTTTCTGTATCATTGTACCAATAATGGGTATCATTAATTCCTTTGTAATAGTACCAATCTAGAACGTCAATTCCAGTATTTGTCATTCCCCAACCAACATAATTATTGTGACCAACAATTTGATAGGGGACACCAGCTAGATAAAATCCGTACACATTGAAATCTGATCCTGGGCTTTGGTCAACAAGATGAGCTTCATACCAAATTCCAGGAAGATTGTAGCTTAGATGCATATCATTGGAAAGAATAGGTTTTCCAGAAAGTGTTTTGCTACCATTGACAGCATTATTATTTGATCCAACTTGGTAACTTTGTTCAATGAATTCTTTCTCTCCTGGAATATTAATTATGTCACTCATAAACTGAGATACTAACTCTGATATTTGATGTGATATATCTGAAGAAGTTACTTCTTGTTCATCTATGTTTTGAGTATTCATTAAATAACTGCCATAATTTGATGTTACAGGGATTTGATAGGGTAGAGGATAACCGAATAATTCATTGAAAGCTTCTCTACCTATAGCATCATGAATTCTAAGAGTTGTAAAATCTGTATAATCCCAAGTAAGCATTTCTGACATATATTTGACAAAAGCTAAGGAATCAATTGGTGACCATAAATCTGGTTGATAGCTTAAGAAAAGAAATTCCAGTGGTAATGTTTTAGCATTTTCAATATAATAATTTACACCATCTGTATAAGAATTTAGAATACTAAACATCTCAATATCAGCTAGGTCCAGACTATCTCTCATGTATTCATAAGTTTGAATAGCCCAATAGTCTTTGAGCTTGTTTAAGCTGAATTGATCAGATTCCAGCATACTAGGACCTAATATCTCAGATAATTTCCCTCTAGTAGCTCTTCTCGCCATATCCATCTGAAATAGTCTATCCTGAGCTTGTACATATCCTAATGCAAACATGATATCCTTCTCAGATTCACCATAAATATGAGGAACTCCCCATTGATCTCTATACACTGTAACTTCATTTTCCAGCCCTGCAACTTTGAGAGTTTCTTGCACGGAGATTTCCTGAGGAATCGACCAAATGCTACCTTCACCTGGAAATAGGAAACTTCCCAACTTTGGATAAAGACCTAAAGGTATTGAAAGAGCTGTTAATAGCCCAACTGTAACTATCAATATTAATGAAAATTTTATAATAGTTTTTGGATATTTTTTCATAGATTACCCTACTTTATTTGATTTCTAGAACCGAATATAGCCAAGAAATCTTTACTATTTTAAAAATGTTATTTGAATATTTGGTAATATATAATGTACTAGTTAAGATTTAGATTTTTTAGAACTGCTTTACATCTAGGTTGATAGTGTTCTGGTATTTTATGACCATGGAGTAATCTATCAAAGGCATCAGTATCTTTAATCAATTCAATGAATTTGTTATCAGATTGATTTTTCTTATCAGTGTGGAATTTTGTTGCTAGACATATTTTCTCGAATTCATCTTCAGAAATTAATCCAAATTCTTCTCCAAATGCAACATTATAATCAGTTAGAAATTCCCGAACTAAAGCTTCTCCCTTAGGACCATGCTCTTTAAAAATTCCTGTTCTAATGAGGTATAAATCATGAATTGCTCCTGCAATTCCTGCAATTTCTGGTTCTAAACCTCTTGTCAGAGCTACAAGTTTACTCAAATGAGAACAAGAATACATGTGATTAATACTCCAAGTTAAAGGTTGATCTCTTTTATCTACATAATTTACATCAATCTCTTCTATAAGGAGAACTAATATTTTTTCTAACCTTTGGTTAGGAATTTGTTTTAATGAAGTAAAATCTTTAATTGAATAGGTCATTAGAAATGAATAGTAATTATAGAATAAATACTTTATCGAAAAATGAAGAAAGCTAGAAACTTATTTGTAAGCTTCTATTGCTTCATCTGGAATTTTAATAATACCAAAACCGAATAACTTTGGTCCAGCATGACTGATGATATTAGCACCGATTGGTGCATAGTGAAAAACTAGAGGAGCATATTTTGTTTTAACTTTTTGTGAAAAATCTATAAATTCTGGAGTTTCAATTCCATAGATAATTGCTATAACATAGTTTTCGTATTCCTTAGTTTTTTCATCTAGTATTCTTTCAAAGAATTCCATTCCTGTTTCAAAACTTTTGACTGTTTCTGCAGCTGATATTTCTCCATCTTCAACAGTAAGTAGAGGTTTAGCTCCTATAAGTGTTCCAAGAAGACTTTTTGCTGCACCTATCCTACCTCCTCTTCTTAGATACTCAAGAGTATCTACCATGAAGAAAAGTTTAAGATTAGATTTCATTTGATTTAGTTCTTCAATAACCCTATCTAATGAGATCCCTTGGTCTCTTCTTCTTACTGCATGATCAAGGAGAAATGTCATACCCCAAGATACAGTCTCTGTATCAAAAGCAGTAAAATTCTCAGTTTTCAATCTTTTAGCGGTTAAAAGTGCATTTTGTATGGTTGCAGACATTTTAGTACTAATACCTATAAAGAGAACCTGATTATGTTTTTCAAGAGTATCTGAAATTATTTGATGAAAATCAGCAGGAGTAGCTACTGAAGTAGATGTTTTAACCTTTTCATTGAGCATCAAATCAATGATTTCATCTCTAGTAATATTATTGCGATCGATATATTCTGCTTCACCAATCATAATTCTAGTTGGTATAAGAACTACATCATTTTCTTTCATATAATCTAAACTGAAATCAGCACCAGAATCAGTAATGATTCCAAAATTTTTAGTCATAAAGCTTTAACCTCCTTTAGTAATATATAAAGATTAGTTGGCAACCTTCAACCAATTATTTAGGAAGTGATTGAGTCTTTTGCAATCTGCAAACGTTTATATTGTTGGGTTGCCCTTAATTAGTTATGAAAACTGGCGTAAAAGTTTTTCTGGTCATTTTTCTGTTGATTTTAGCTGGGGGCGCAGTTATTGGTATAGATGTTTATTTGAGTTGGAAAACTTTCAACGATAATCCGGGAGCATTCTCCTATTCAACTCCTGTAATCACTCTAGCACCTGATAATAGCTCCGTTGATGTGACAACAACGGTTTCAACACCGAAACTTGGTTACATACCTAAATCAGCAAGATTAGATGTTGTAATTATGAATGGGTCATCAACTTTTGGTGATCCTATAGAAGCAACTGTGAAATTAGGTACCAACCAGACGGTAGAATTTACTGTTAATTTTGAGCTTGATGTAGTCGCTCTTATAACAGGAGGCGGTTCTATATCTCTGGAAGCATTAATTACTGTAGTACCTATATATATCGGAATTCCTTTGAACTTCTTAGCTCAAGATTTAGGTAGTATACCGATTAACATTCCTTAATCACTTTTGTTTCTTTTTTTCTCTTTTTTATATATGCAAAATCTTTTATTGGGGTCATTTGGATTTAACTCATGACTGTCGTAGGAAATCATCTGGTTTGTGATTGTTCTAAGGCAGTTGGGCGGTCTTCTTGCCCTAGACAGATGATTTCGCCGATGTTAAAAAAACCTGTTACTTACTTTCATTGTTCTCATTGTAATTTTGATTTTATCTGTACTCAAGCAATAAAAATTGAGAATGGACTAGATAAATTTGGTTATCCTCAATTCAAACATAATGTTTGTAGAAAATGTGGGAATCCATTAGAGGAGAATAGATGGCCTCTTGAGTAGATTTTTATGCTTTTTTTAGAAGCTCTATAATGAAAATTGATTCTTTCTATTATTATCTTTAACAAACAACTACCTAAGTAAGAAAGCTGTAGATTTTTGGAAGTTTCTTGAAAATTTCACCTATTTTGCTCTTAAAAATACTTTTTTCGTAAAGTAGGGCAAACAAAATGTTGAATGGCAGGCTAAAGTTGAATAAAATTCTAGTTTGAAATTGCATCTTTCATGAAATGAATAGCTTTTTCTATTTTGGGTTTGATAGTTCTTAGTAGTTCAACACCTTTTAGACAGTTATCTTTAGATAATTTTCCTTCAAATCCAAATGGAAAAATTTCAACAAATTCTTTCATAAGGTCAGCTGCTTCTTCATATTCTGTTGAAGCTTTCTTAAGAAAATCTTCCATTTGTGTTCCAGAAAATTCTATTGCTAAACTATATAGGAATTCAGCTGAGACATGCAAACCCTCATGGGTACATGCAGCATTATAGCTATTCCCATGGTAAGAGTTTTTGTCAAATTCTCCTTTTTCCAAAATAGAAGCCCAGACATCAAATGCCATCGGACCAGCAACATAATTTGGAACAGTAAATCCATCTCCTTTTGCCATTCTTATGGCTCTCTCTATTGCTTCTTTATTTTTCTCTTCAGTTATCCCTTCATTCTCATCAGTGAAGTAGAATGCGTGTAAACCACCTGGAGCTTGCAATTCATTGAATTTTATTGGGTCTTCTGGTTGATTGTGTAAATGCCTAAGGGTACTTACTATGTACGAATCACCACTGAAACCATAAACTATTCCATATTCTGGAACAGGAATTCCCCAAATGATTGCTGGTTTGTTCAGTTTGTTAAGATCTTGCTTCAATTTAGTGAAGAATCTTTCAAATAAAACATCTTGTTTAACCTCTCCCTCATCTTCAGTAATTAGATCGGGTTGATTTATTCCAGATACATTGAATCCTAAGCTTTCTGTTCCCTTAATAATCTCTCCATATGCTTTGTGAGCTGTAGGTCCTGAAGGACAGAGATCTTTTGTATGAATATTGACTAAAAACGACCAGCCACTGTATCCGCCAACTTGATCAATACCTACCATCTTTCCTAAAGATCTCAGAATTCCTGAAGCTGCTCCTAAATAGGAAATCCAACAAGGTTGATATTCTGGAAGTACAGGTAAGACAAAATCATCATCACTCATATTATCACTTCTAACTAGGTTTGATTTATAATTAAGTTTTTAGCTAATTTTAGCTTTTTGGAAAACTATTTCCATCGTTATATAAACAGAGAATGATGAAGAGTTTATAAGTAGGTTGAATAAAAATAGCTTTCATGGCTTTTAAATGGAAATTTATCGTTAATCCAAATGCTGGATCAGGTTTGTGTCCCAAAAGGTGGGAAAAAGCTGAACCAGTGATTAAGGAAAGTGGGATTGATTATGATGTTGTTTTTACTACAAACAGAGCACAAGGGCAAGAACTTACAAAACAAGCAATTAATGATGGTTTTAATAGAATAATTGTTGCAAGTGGAGATGGAGTTGTAAATGAAGCAATAAATGGTATAATGAGTTTCTCTGAACAGAAACGAAAAAGTGTTGCTTTTGGTGTTTTGCCTTTTGGAACAGGAAATGATTTATGCACTTTTATGGGGATTCCATGGAATCCGGAAAATGCAGCTAGAACATTGCTAGAAAAAACAGCTGTTTCACCCTCTTCAATTGGACATGTTAAATATCCTGATACTAAATTTGAAGTATACTTTGGGAATAGTTTCGATTTTGGAATTTCATCATTAGTGAATATAGGAAACTTGGAAGGAGAGATGAAATGGATAAAAGGTCCATCAAAATATACTTTCCTTGCTTTGAAAAAATTAGCTACAGTAAAACAAAGAAAAGGAACAATCATTCTAGATGATGGGGATCCAATGGATTTCAGATTGATGCTAATAGCAATTGGTATAGGAAAATCTCTTGGAGGTGGTATGTTGTCTTGTGTTCATGCACATCCTCAAAATGACTTCTTTGATGTATTTATCTCAAGAGATATGACTAAGTTTCAGACACTTTTAGGCATTCAAAAGATTTTCAAAGGAGAGCACTTGAATCTTAAAGGAACAGAATATAAACATGCAAAGAAGGTCGAAGTAGAGCTAGAAAGCCCAATTGGAATGGAACATGATGGTGAAATCTACGAGGGTGATATAAGCGCTCATGTAATAGTTGAACATATGCCACAAGCATACAATATCCTCTACAATACTGAACATCCTTCCATGTACTGGTTAACTGAAGAAGAATTAGCAGTTGGTAAGAAACCAGATGGAAAAGCTACTAAAGACATGACCCATTGGAACGGAAGAACATGGATGGAGAAAAACTAGTTCTTCCTTCTTCAAAATCCTTTTTTATTTCATGTCTACATTGTTTCTATTAGATGAGTCAAGACATCCAAACAGAAGTAAACTTTCTTCCTTTAAGAAATAAATGACAATTCAAAACTAATCGGTTTTTTTTGGTATTTTCGAAAGAAGATAAGTGAACAAATCTTATAATTTATTTCAATAATATGAAAATGAATTTCGATGCAATCTATTGATAAAATTCAATTTATACATTATTTAGATAATGCAGTTTCTCTAATTGATGAAGCAGCTGAACTTGGACGAATTCTCTTTGAGAAAGGATTCTCCAAACTAGTTTTCGTTGGCTGTGGTGCTCCTTATCGCATTATGTCTACAATTACCTATTGGATAGAGAAGAAAAGCACTCAAACAAGATGCTATTCTTACTATCCTGCAGAATTTATTCATCAAGATCCAAAGTTCATTGATGAACATACGGTTGTTATTCTAGGTTCTTATTCTGGAACTACTCCTGAAATAGTTAAAGCCGCAAAATATTGTAAAAATAAACCATGTTATAGTATTGGAATTACCAGATTAGCTGATACTCCTTTAAGTCTGAATGTAGACCAAAAGCTTCTATTTGGAGATACAAAACTAGGAGATTATTCCCGGTTCATTGTTACAAGTGCTTTAGTGAGTGGTTATTTTTCAGAAGCCGAACCACACAATTGGGATATCCATGATAAGTTGATTTCATCTTTAAGGAACCTTCCTTCTGCTTTACATTCTGCTCTGGAACAAACTGAAAAACGAATTCAAGAATTTACAAAGGAATACTCTTCTCATGATTCTATGTTTGTTGTTGGAGCAGGACCTATGTTTCATTCTGCATATATGTTAGCTTATAATTCCTTTATGGAGATGTTTTGGATGCATGTTACTCCTATAGTAGCTGCTGAATTCTTTCATGGACCATTTGAACTTGTAGATGAATCTTTTCCTGTAATAAATCTAATTGATGAAACACCTCATCGCAAAGAAGCAGAAAGAGTAAAACGATTTGGAGAAAAATACTGTGGAGGGTTCATCAATTTTGATTCAAAAGACTATAAATTAGAAGGAATCGATAAAGATATTCGTCCCTTTGTTTCTGCTATTGTTTTAGATGCAGCAACTAGACGTTTGATGGATTATTTTTCAGAAGCTCGGGGACATGATAAATCAATTAGAAGATATATGGGTAAGGTTGATTACTAATGGTTAAACTAGCAACTGTAGGACATAATACTGTAGATAAGTATGTAAATATGAGTAAGATGTATCCTGGAGGGAATGAGGTTAATGTTGCTGTATTAGCTAAGAGATATGGTATAGAAACTAGCTATACTGGATGGATAGGGAAAGATGTATATGGTGAATTAATTCTTAACTCCTTAAATAGAGAAGGAGTAAATACAGCTCATACTCATATCAAAGATGATGTAACTAACTATACAGAGATATTTCTGCAAGATGGAGAAAGGAGATTTGGGAATACAAGAAGAGGGGCAAGCTCAAAATTCAAAATAGCAACTGAGGATATAGAATTTTTGTTGAAGCATGATCTTATCCATACCAGCTATTATGGAAAAACTGATTTATATCTAGAGTCCCTAAAATCATCTAATGCAATTCTTTCATTTGATTTTACTGATGAATTTACATCTGAATATCTAAACAAATTTGTTCCTTTTGTGGATGTTGCAATACTTTCGATTTCAAATAAAGAGATTGAAAATCTGGAAACCTTCATGGAAGAACTGCATTCCAAGGGACCTGAAATCATTATTTGTACAAAAGGAGAATATGGAGCATATCTTTTTGATGGAAATATGTATCATCAACCTAGTATCAATGTAGAAGTGATTGATACGTTAGGAGCTGGCGATGGATTCATAGCTCGATTTCTAGTTGAGTATCAGAGAAAAACAGAAATTGAAGAAGCATTGAAAAGAGCTGCAAAGTCAGCTTCAGAAGTATGTCTATATTATGGAGCATTTGGAAGAGGTATTCCTATACCAGATTGTAAAAAGTGAGGAGAATTTGTATCAATGAAAATTTACAATCCTACACCTATCAAGAACAGAGAATAACCTATACTAAGTACCGCAAATAATAAAGTGAGTGGCAACATTTTCACTATATATTGTAAAAAGGACATTCTGTCACCTTCTCGATTTAGTATTTCAAGAGCCATTAAAATCGTAATTGATCCTAGTGGTGAAAGAGAACCTCCAATATTTCCTCCTAAAACAAATCCTATCCAAAGCCCTGGAAGAATTCCACTTGGTAAGGTTTGGAAAATATATGAAAATATTAATGCTGCTGAAGAACCGTTCAGAAATCCTGTTATCGGTAAACCTACAACTCCTATAATTACTGCTACAATTAGTTGTCCTCCTACTGCAATTTTACCAGTTGAAGGATCCGTTGTTAAAAATCTGGTCATAATGTTAGTAAGTGGAGATAAGGCTCCAGAAGCGGTTAAAACACCCATTAAAACAAAGAGAGCAATGAAGAAAACAATCATCTCCCATTCTACACCGTCTTCAATGTAATGCTTCAAATCAGTTCTAAAGAGAAAAATACCTATGATTGCAACTATTAATGCAACAAATGCTACATCAGGGAATTCAAAGATGGTTTTTGTAAAACCATGGGAGCTAGTAGAAACATCTTGTATAGAGGACATTGATTTTGTTACAGCACCTATTAATGTGACATCAACTTGTATACTTGTCAGTAAGAAGCCAACAAAAAGTAAGCCTAAGATAATTAATGATTTCCAAATGTTCATTCTGTTCTCAATACCTGACCATGGATTGATTCTTCGTAATTGTTCCTTTTTCTCATCAGGAACTTCAATAAGGATGTCTTTCCTATAGATAAAGAAAAAGAAAGCTGTAGCTATTCCAAAGAAGAAAATTGATATTGGAAGCATATAACCCATGAAAGAAATAAAACTAATATTTTTTGCCAATGTACCTGGTTTAAGTAAATTGAAAAAGATAATATTTGGTAAAGATGAAACAGGAGTGGGAAGACCACCAATAATAGTATTAATTCCAACAAAAAGTATGAAGGGTCTTAACCTTAACTCTAGTTGTCTACAGATAACTACAGTTAAAGATCCAAGGAGAATTATTGCTGATAGGTTGTCAAAGAACATTGATACAAAAAATGTTAAACCACCTAAAGCAATCATTAATTTTCTTGGGTCACCTTTAGTTAGTTTTACAATGGATAAAGAGATGAAATCAAAGAATCCAGCTCCACGTGTGATTGCTACAATAATGCTTACTGAGAAAATAATGAGTATGGCTTCAACATTGATCGTTTGAGCTAGTGCTTCTAGGAAATTATGAGGAACATGTTGATAGCTGAGATTCTCCTGAAAACCCAATTCCCAGTTCATGAAAAACATATAAATTAAAGCAACAACTACTGCTCCTGTTACTGTTATTTTTGTTGCATCTACTCCCTCTTTCATAAGTAGTAAAATAGTGGCAAGGACAATGAGTACTATTACGATTGTTACTATCCATCCATAATTATCTAGTACACTTACCAATTAATCACCAATACTGCTCATTCTCTTTAAGATTTATACCAAGATTCCCTTGGTTTTGTGAAGGTTTGATTTGCTAATCAAACGGTTATATTTATTCTATTTTATTCAAAGTCATTTCTAGAAACTACCGCTTCTTCCTCTTCTTTTTCCTCTTCAGAAATTTCTTCTTCCACTTCTTCATCTGGAACTTTGATTTCTTTGATTTCTTCCATGACTTTTTCTTTCAATTCTTTCTTGGGTTCTTTGAGATCCTTTTTCAATTCATACTTAATTTCTTCTTTGATCTCTTCTTTGATTTCTTCAATAATCGTCTCTTTCAGCTCTTCCATACTCTCTTCAGACTTAAGTTCCTTACTTACTTCTTTCTTGACTTCTTTCTTGGGTTCAGCTTTAACTTCTTTGACGACTTCTTTTTTAATCTCTTCAATGACTTCTTCTTTCACTTCTTCTTTGATTTCGTCCATTTCTGTCATTTCCTCTTCCTCCTCTTCTTTATCCTTTTCTTTAAGTTCTTTAACTTCTTTAACTTTCTTAGCTTCTTTCTCTTCTTCCTTTGGAATTTCTTCTTCCTTTTCCTTATCAGTTATTCCCAAGATATCCTTTTTCACTTCTTCTTTGATTGATTCTTTTAAGGATTCATCTATGACTATTTTTTCCTCTTCTTTCTCTTCTTCTTTTGGAATTTCTTTTACTTCTTCTTTTTCTTCGGACACTTTGTCTCCTTCTTCTTCTTTGACTTCTTCTTTCTTAACAACTATTTTTCTTTTAGCTATAAGAATAGGCATAGAGATTTCTGGATCTTCTAGTAAGTCTGTAAAGAAACCATAAAGGCTTGTATGTTTAGTAGGCATGTAAATCATAATAATACCAGTATCTTTCCCAAAAGTTGCTAATTCGTTTTTGAAGACATCGATTTTATCTGTAGAAAGAACGTGCGAATCAACATATCGTGAAGCTTCTCTGAAAACCTCTGAATTTGCTCTTTCGAATCTCTCTAAATCCTCTTTAGATTTTTTAACAAGAGCTTCAATTTCATCTTCACTTTTATCGTCATGATAACTGGGATCAATATTGATCAGACAATGAATCTCTGATTTCTTCAGACTATACTTAATCGCTTTTTCTATAAGATAGTTTAACTGTATAGTATTGGTAAAGAATAAACAGATATTCCTCCACAATAAATCAAGATTAATCTTTTCGCTTTCAATCAAGAGGACAGGTATCTCTTTAACGTCTTCTAATAGGTAGTCAAATAAACTTCCTAAAACCGTTATACTTGCTTCTGTATCATCTTCACCATTTGTTTCAACTTTAACCTCTTTAAGTCCGATAAATGAGGATGGGACTATTATAATATCATATTCTGATGTGTTAATCACATTATCAAGTATAGATCTTAGGTTCTCTAGATTCTCAACAACTTCACCTTTAATCTCGAAATCCTCGCTTTTCAGGTGCTCATAAGCAAAAGCCAGAGAATCTTCATAGCTTTCTTTAGATGCTTTTATTTTTATTGGAGGTTGTTCAGTATAGAAACAAATAACGTCAATTTTGGTTCCAAAATGCCTGTTTAGTTCTCCTGCACATAGAACAGCTGTTTTAGATTTAGCTGTTCCATCAATAATAACTAATGCTCTTTCAGCAGGTGATACTTCAGGATTAACAGAAGGTAGTAATTCTGAGAACTTTTGAAGTGTTTTTTCTAAGGCTTCCTTCTGTTTGTCTTTATCTTGAATAGCCATCACACTCAATTCCAAACTTTACCTAAAAAACCTTACCATAATAATCACAAATAAAAACCTAGTTTAAACGGTTCTAGTTAGAAAAATTCTTGATTCTAAGGACTTTATTTATAAAGCTCGGAAAAAATCTACAGAAAACTGTCATTATTATTAAGAATCTCTCTAAATTTTTTTGATAATGAAAAATATTTAAAGGAGTGTACAAGAAAATATCTTAATGCTTTCAGCAATAAAAAACAATGAAGAAAATGTTTTCAGTGAAGGAATATTCCTTGGATTCTTTTTCCTAATTGTTGGCATACTGCTGTTAGTAGTGAATATGTATTTCAATAATACTTGGTTGAGTGCTATTGGTTTCATTCTATTAGCTATTGCAGCAGTTCTACTGTTCATGGTTTTTCTAATTTCTGTAATGCAAGAAAAGGGAGGAAAAACTTTTCTCCAAATCTGGAATGAAACACTATACCTTTTTGTTGGCTTACCTTTGACATCAATATGTTTATTGATTCTACCTGTTTCATCATATTTGCTGTTTTTCAAAGGACAACCTCGTGACATACTAATATTTTCATTAATTTTTACTGTCGCACTGCAATTTTCCTCTCTAGTTTATTCAGGTGTAAAACTGTGGTTAAATAGACGTTCAAGTGGATACAGACTTCCGATTAAGATAGATAAAGGACCAATTGAACAACTATTATACAAATTACCTTCTACTGAAGATTAAGTATCTCTTGACAATAACCTTTTTTTATATAGTATAATTCTATATTCGTGATAAACAAGGTGATATAATGCACAAAAAATTATGGATACCTGGACCTACAGAGGTTAAAGAAGAAGTATTAAAACAACAAGCAAAACCTCTGTTTGGACATAGAAGTAAAGATTTCACAGAGCTATATGATAGCGTTTTAACTCAATTAAGAGAATTCTTCAGAACTGAACAACATGTGTTAGTCTTAACAGCTTCAGGAACACTGTTCATGGATATTACAGCAAGAAACTTAGTTAGACCAGATAAGAAAGCACTCTGTTGTGTCAATGGTTCTTTTTCCTCAAGAATGCATAAAGCAATTAAACAAAGTGGAAAGGAAGCAGAACTATTTGAAGTTGAGTGGGGAAAAGCTGTAACTGTAGACATGATAAAGGAAAAAGTTGAAACTGACTCTTATGACGTTGTAGCAGTTTGTTATAACGAAACCAGTACTGGAGTAAAATGTGATCTTAAAGCAATAGGTGAATTGTTGAAAAACTACCCAGAAACACTATTGGTAGTAGATGCTGTGTCTGCAATGGCAGGCGATATGTTATTGCCAGATGAATGGGGAACAGATTTAGTATTTGCATCAACACAGAAATGTTTTGCAATATCTCCAGGACTTGCAGTAGGAATTGTATCTCAAGCTGCATTAGACAGAGCAAAAGAAGTTCCTGATAAAGGACTATATATTAATCTAGAAGAAATACTTGGATACTATGCAAAAAAGAAACAGACACCTTCAACACCAAATATCTCCTTATTATTTTCATTAGATTACAAACTTAAGGAAATGTTAGCAGAAGGAGCAGAAAATATCTATAAACGACATAAAGAAATGGCTGACTATACACACGAATGGGCTCTAAAACATGGTTTTGGTCTTTTTGCTGAAGAAGGTTATAGATCTGTAACAGTAACAACAGTTGACAATAGAGTAATGAACAAGGATGTCGATGCTCTAAACAAAGCTTTAGGAGAAAAAGGTTTAGTAATAGCAAATGGTTATGGACCATTCAAGGGAAAGAACTTTAGAATTGGTCACATGGGCGATCACACTCTAGAAGGTTTGAAAGAACTATTAAGTGCTATTGAAGAAATTTGGGGACTATAGGTGATAAAAAATGCCAAAAGTAATTCTATCTGATAAACTAAATGAGAAAGTCATCGGTATTTTAGAAGAAGCTGGATTTGAAGTGAAAGTTGGATGGGACATACCCAAAGAGGAACTACCCCAAATAATTGGAGAATATGATGCAATTATTGTTAGATCAGCAACAAAAGTTAGAGGAGATCTTCTAGAGAAAGCTGTAAACCTAAAAGTTATAGGAAGAGCTGGTGTTGGTCTAGATAATATTGATCTTGAAACTACAATGGCAAGAGGAATAAAAGTTGTGAATACTCCTGCAGCCACTACAAATTCTGTAGCTGAATTAGCTTTAACAATGATACTTGCTTCAACAAGAGATGTTGTCAAGGGAACATGTGAAATAAAAGGTGATCCCTCTAAATTCAAATCTATGAAGAAAGAACTATTTTCAAGAGAAATAGATGGTAAAACACTTGGATTAATTGGAACTGGAAGAATAGGAACAAGTTTGGCTGTAAAATGTAAAGCTCTTGGAATGAATGCCATTGGATACGATAAATTTGCTCCAGAAAATCCTGTTATTGACATGAAGGGTTCAATGGAAGAAATTCTCCAAAATGCAGATTATATAAGTTTGCATCTTCCATTAACAGATGAAACAAAAAACATGATTGGAAAAGATCAATTTAACTTGATGAAAACAGGAACTGTTCTTGTAAACTGTGCTCGAGGAGGAATTGTAAACGAACAAGAAGCATTTGAAGCACTTGAATCTGGACAACTAGGATATTACTGTACAGATGTATTTGAAAAAGAACCTCCTGATACAGATAATCCTCTTCTAAAACATGAACATGTTATTATTAGTCCTCATATTGGAGCTCAAACTAAGGAAGGAAATATGAGAGCTAGCGTTCAAGCAGCTGAAAGAGTTATTGAATCGTTTAAAGAGCTTTAACTCTCCCTTTTTTATTTTTTTGTCTTTTATTTTAGAAACTTTTAATACATAGCTAATGATTGAAACTTTATGAAAGCAGCACTAGTTGGTCTTGGAGCTATTGGAACTGTAATTGCTGCAGATTTAGCCAAAAATGATTTTCCTCTTTATGTTGTGTGCAAGCATCAAGAGACCTTGGACATGATAGAAAATCGGGGTGTAAAGGTTACAGGGATAAGTGGAGAATACATAGTTAAAGATAATATTATGCCAGTTCTAACTATAGAAAATCTACCAGAAGAACTTGATCTTGTATTTATTGTTACAAAACTAACTGACATTCAAGATGCATATGATAGAATTGAATCTAAATTGAACAAAGATTACACACTAGTTACAATGACTAATGGTATGTTCGAGGAGAAACTAGCTGAGCAGATAGATGGAAGAAAATTGCTTGGATGTGTTGTAAGCTTTGGTGCATCTAGAAATGGGCCTGCAGAAGCAATAAAAACCTCTCTTGGAGAAATGGTAATAGGTAGAAAAGAAGGTCCAAAGAAACCAATAGACGATAAACTTGTTAATCTACTCTCAAAAACTGTTCCAACTTCTTATTCTGAGAATATTATGAATGAGAAATTTACCAAATTATTGATCAATGTATCAGTTGCTTCATTTGGTGTAATTAGTGGTATGACTCTAGGCAAAATGCTTGAGCGGAAATATACAAGACTTGCTTTTTTAACAGTTATGACGGAAGGAGTAGAAGTAGGTAAAGCTAAAGGTGTTCAATTGCAGAGATTAAATAATCTAAATCTAAATTCTCTTGCTTTAACCAAGAAAGAACTTCATGGATTCTCTTTCAAGCATATTTACAAGCAAATAGTTCTAAAGATGATTGGAAAAAAGTACAAGAATCTAAGATCTTCTAGTCTTCAATCTATTGAGAGTGGAAAAAGAACTGAAATTGACTTTCTGAATGGTTATCTAGTTGAACAAGGTAAGAAGTTTGGTGTTACTACCCTTCTCAACAAATATGTTCAAGATGAAGTGCATAAATTTGAAGCTGGAAAGAAAAAACCTTCTTTAGAAGAACTAGTAAAACTAGAAGAAAAAACAAAAGAGATATGGGGAATAAAAGACTAAATACATCTATCTACTGCAGATGAACCTCTTTCTTCATATTCATCCTTTGTAACCCACAGATTTTTAGTTTCAAACGTTTTTAAATTTGATAGAATAGATCCTCCTATCCAAGATGAAATTAATCTATTAGGTTTTAGTCGTACATTAACTTCAAGACTTTCAGGTGCTTTTGTTTCTAATTCCGTTTGAAATCTCTCTTTGAATCCTTTATAAAAGGTTCCACCACCAGTTAAGAGAATGTTTTCATACAAATCCTTTTCTAGATCTATATTGGCTTTTTGTATTGTTTCTATTGCTGCATCTACAAGATTTCCTTTTCTTGTTGAAGTACTCATTTCCTCTTTTTCAAAAAGTATCTCTGTTGCCAAATACCTTATTTGATCAAGCTTAACATAATTATCATTAAACAAATTGATATGCTTAATCAGTTTCGCATTTTCTGACCACTTTTCTTGTTCAATCGACGGATCAAGAGAAATGTAACAATATTCTTCCGAAGCCAAACGCAACTGTTTTTCTATCAGATACTTAATATGTTCAGAATTTCCTTGTACATTTTTTTGGGTGTTTAGATGCTCATGAATTCTTTTCTCAACATCTTCGGTTCCAAACTCTCTTGTGCTAATTGCTTGTGTAACAATAAATCCTTGAAAAACTGGGATAATACGTGTTGTTCTCACACCTATGTTTACAACTAAACCAGTAACCATGGCATTTGAGTACAATGAAAGAAGTTCTCCATTTGAGAAGTAGATTCTTGCAATATCAAAGTAATCAAAGAAGATCGAAGCTAATTCTCTTCTTGGATATTTTATGTATTTATCATAATTGACTTTTTCGATTTTTGGTTTGTTTGATAACCTCTCTTTGATTTCTTCTGGTAAAGTGGTTTCTTTGATTTCTTCATGCCTTCCATAGTAATATTCTACATAGTTGTTTTTGTAGCTTTTTTCAATTAGCATGATGCTTTTGTTTTGAGGTTTTGTTCCAAGTTTCTCAAAAACATGTGTTAAAAATAGAACCATATCATCAGAATTAACAATTTGCTCTCCGTTTCCTTCTAGTAGGGATTTTTGATGCTTTACTTTTCTGCTAGTTTCTATTTTATCAGCTTTTTGAATGAATGACTTGTTGTTTTGATCAATATATAATCTAGTATCAAATATGAACCTAGGTTCTTTTTCACCAGCAAATCCTACTTTGGTTAGTTTATCACCAATATCAAGTACAATTTTTTGCTTATTAGTAACATTATCTACTAATTCTTGTCTAGAACGAAGTTCCTCTATACTTTGATATAAAACCAGTTCTCTGTTTTTTATTACTTTTGAACAGAGGTTGCAATAATATCCAACAGGTATCCACTTTCTATTTTTGGTTCCTTTCCGGATGTAGAGTCTCTGCATTTTCTTTCCACAATGTTGTGGTTTTTCAGATTTGTCGATTGCTGCTATTTTTATCACCAATATTCAGAGATAACTTCTCTTAGTTGAGTTATTAAGAATATCGAAGGATATATCATAAAAAAGGTATATCGTTGAAAAATGGTATATCATTTGAAGTTTTTTGATGCTTTGTTCATTATCATAAGAATGAGTATGTTTCTTTTCATCTTCTAACAAAAAAATTAAAATAGAGATTCTGATGTGCAAGCTTGATAAGTATGGTAGACATTAAACCATTCAAAGCAATTAGATATACTGCCAAGGCCGGGGACATTGAGAAACTAATAGTCCAGCCGTATGACAAAATAGATGAAGAAATGCAAAACGCATACTATGCTCAGTCAGAATATAACTATTGTAGACTCACCTTACCGATTGAAGAAAACAGGTATGAAATCGCAAAACAAAGGTTAGATCAATGGTTAGCTGAAGGAATATTAGAAAAAGATGAGGTACCTGGAATTTACGTTTATTTTCAAGAATATGAATTATTTGGCAAGAAATACATTAGAAAAGGCTTCATAGGAGCTCTAAGACTCCATCCATTTGAAGAAAACATTGTTCTTCCCCATGAGAAAACACACAAAGGTCCAAAAATAGATAGACTGAATATGCTTAAGACAACAAGGCATACATTAGAAACTGGATTTATACTTTACTCTGATCCTGATAAAAAAACAATAGAGATATTTGATGAAGTGGCTAAAGAAGAACCATTAATTAAAGCTAAAGACGATTTAGGTGTGTATAACAGGATATGGAAAGTTTCTGATCAAGCAAAAATCAAAGTTATCCAAGATGTCTTTGCAGACCAACAATTAGTAATAGCAGATGGGCACCACAGATACGAAACAGCTATCACATATCGAAATATGCGAAGAAACGAAGCTGCAGATCAAAATGAATATGCTGCATATGAATTCAGAATGACATATCTTGTTCCAGTTGAAGATGAAGGATTAAATATCTTAGCAACTCATCGCTGTTTAGCTAAAGAAGATGTTTCTGAAGGAAAAATGAATGAACTAAAGATGTTCTTTGATATGAACGAAATTATGAAAACTGAAATACCAAAATTCTTAGAAGAAAATAAGGATAAACATTCATTTGTTATGTATCAAGATGGAAGAGCTGTTTCTTTGATTATGAAGGATATCTCAGCAATTAACAGATATGTAAGCGATGCTAGTGAGGAATTCAAAAATCTTGATGTAGTTATCTTAAGAGATATGATTTTCCATGGAATTATGGGATTAAAAGATCTTCATATAGATGATGATATTTTCTACGAAAGATGGTGGAATGAAGCTGTTGAAGAAGTTGATAATGGTAAATACAAAGTTGCTTTCATCCTCAATCCAACACTTGCTGATGAAGTTCTAAAAGTTTCTAAGAATCATGAAAGAATGCCTCAAAAAGCCACTGATTTCTATCCTAAGATGATAAGTGGTTTTACAATGTTAAGTTTAGAAGAAGGAGAAAAAATTCTCTAATTCTTTTATTTTCTATTTTTTATCTCCCCATTTCTGCTTCTATAAAACCAACAATTTCTCCAACTGTGTTAAATTCTTTGAATACACTTTTAGGAAGCTTGATATCAAATTCATCTTCCAGTCTAGCTTTGAGTTCTCTCAAACTGTCCTTATCTAGATTTAGATCATCTTCAAAATATGTGTTAGTAGTTATTACATGGCTTCTAACTTCTGCCATTTCTGCGATTATTAATCTTAACCTAGTTAATATGCTCGAATACATCTTCTAACCTCTTACATAATTTTAGCATGGAATAATTTCATTGGATCTTCAATGCTTTCAGATTTTCTGATAGCAATAACCATTTTACTTATTCCCAAATCTTCATATTTATTTAGTTTTTCCTTGATATCTTCTGGATACCCAATGAATTGATTCTTTAAGACTTCTTCTCTTGTAGGTTTGGAATCTTCTTTTGCTCTATCAATGATACCTTCTACAAGATTATCAATTTCTTCTTGGTTATTAACTAGATTAATACCTCCAAAATAAGATATTTCAAATTCATCAGTGTTTCTGTTGTATTTTTCAAGTAAGCTTCGAATATTGCTTATTGTTTTAGGCAAATCATCAAATTTTACATAAGGAAGATTGATTCCATCTGCTTCTCGACAAGCAATTTCTGTCATTCTCTTTCCAGTAGTTCCCAAGACTATCTGAGGATAAGGTTTTTGTATAGGTTTTGGATAATTTCTGCTATTTTCTAATTTCCAAATATTTCCTTCAAAATCAGTTGAATCTTCTGTGAACAATTTTTTATATATTGTCAAAGATTCCTCCAATTCATCAACTCTTCTTTTAGGGTCAGGAAATGGATATCCATATGCTTTATACTCTTCCTCATACCATCCTGCACCTAACCATAAAAGTGCTCTACCATTCGAGATATGATCTAATGTGCTAATCATCTTAGCAAGATATGCTGGATTTCTGAAAGAATTACACAAAACAATATGTCCTAACTTGATTTTCTTTGTTTCAACTGCTAAAGAACTCATTAACATTAATGCTTCTAGATACGGTTCCTTCTTCCCTTGTTTTTCATCAAACCCAATCAAGTGATCGTTAACGTGAGCTGATTCAAAACCCATTTGTTCTGCACGAATAGTTAAATCTCTAATTTCTGGATATTCAAGGACTGTTCGTACATAGTAGCCATATTTCATATCAAATTCAAACATTAAGAATATTTAACATTTTACTTGCATTGAGAATTATCATTACAGCCAAATTTAGCTAAGAAATGAAGATTAAAGAGTTTTCAATTTCTGTAAAAACAGATTCTTTTTATAGTAGAATCCTTCGGATGTATTTTAGCAAAAAATATCGATTTAAACTATTTTCAAGCTTGACTTGGTTATCTGCTTGTTAATAATCTAAAGAGATTTTTCTGCATCTAACAATAATAATATTGAAGTGAATAAAATTGAGTGAAGAAATCAAATTCATGAAAGTTGGAGAACTAACTCCAAACATTAGAGATGTTAATCTAGTAGCAAAAGTTTTAGAGTTAGGTGAAGTTCGAATAGTAACCAGCAGAAATTCTGGAGAAGAACACCAAGTAATGGATGTTCTCATTGGAGATGATTCAGGTGTTGTTTATTTCTCAGCATGGAATGAGCAAATTGAAAAAATCAAGAGTGAAGAAACATACCAATTTCGATCAGCAAAAACTATTCTATTCAAAAGAAACATCAGATTATCTTTAGGGAGACAAGGTTTTATCGAAGATTCAAAGGATAAAGTTGAATCTGTAGAAGAATCAAATAATATATCAACTGAAGAACATGACATTCCACGTAGATGGAACAACAGATCATCCTATGGTGGAAAAAGATACGATAGTTAAGAGATAAAGTAATATCTATTCTCTTTTCTAATCTTTCAATTTTTTAACAAATAATGTAATTAATAAGTGTATATAGAGATTTTTAGTTAATGTCAATACTGGATACAATTAAGAAAAGACGTTCAATTAGGATTTTTAAACCTGATAAAGTATCCAAGAAAGAAATAAATAGTATAATTGAAGCCGGTATTTGGGCCCCATCCTCAGGTAACACTAAACCCTTTAAATTCCTAATTTTAGATGATAGAGATAAAATTAATGAATTCTTTGCATTAACTCTTGAGTCTATAGTTCGCTGGAAGAAAGAAGCAGCAAAAAAGAAAGGAATTTCTCTAACAGAGTTGTATGAAAATTATAAGAAATATCTTGATGGTATAAAAAAAGCCCCTGTTTTTATATTTGTATTTCTGGATTTAGAGAAAGGCGCACATTCATTTACTGACGGAAATGTTCCACACTTAGTGTCCAATGGTTATTTATACAATTCACTTCGAGATTCAGTCTTTCTTTGTGTAGAAAATATGCTTCTTGAAGCTACAGCATTAGGTTTAGGATCGCTGTATTTTGAACTTCCCAGTGCTTCGAAAACTCCAATAAATAAGCTGTTTAGTATAAATAATTCAAATGAGTTTTTCACATGTATACCAATAGGTTATGCTGATGAAGAACCTCCAGCTGATGAGAGAACTGTAGAGGATTTCTTACTAGATATAATCTAGATTTGTCTTTCTAATAAAAATCTCAATTCTTCAGAAAATTCTTCATGTGTTTGCTCATTTATTACTTGCAAATTATCCCATTCATCAATCTTCTTTTGAATAAAATCTTCAATAATATTCCTTTTTTCAAAAACAAAATAATATTCTCTGGGGAAGAACAACAAAATCATACAAGGTTGCATTCCTTTTAATCTTGGATCTTTGGCTTTATCATCTTTTATCCTGAAAAGAAATGTTTCCATTAGATAATTAGTTTTATCTAAAACTGGAAAAGGACCAAACAAACCAACTTGTTCTTCAAAACCTTGGATGACTCCACTAAAAATGTAAACTGTAAGTTTAACTATAATCTCATCTAGATTTTCATTTTTAGCAAAATCCAGATTATCGGTTGAGATAATTTCTCCTCCTAAATCACCGAATTTCACAATTGAGCTTTGTACTGAGCTTGTTATTTCTTCAATTGGAGTATATGCGAGAACTTTCGCTTTATCCAGAATAGTAACATTTCTTATGATTTCTATGAACTTTTCAATTTCTCCATTTTCTTCAAACACGGGTATAAATTGAATTTCTAAGTATAAGTCCTTGTTATTTTTATCTAGTGTTTTACGGAATATTTTGTGTATTTTTTTGTCATCAAAACCAATTGTTGCAGGGCAATCCTCACAAGGTTCATCTCCTTTTCCTTCTAGATAATGCCATCTATTGAAGCAATATCTATATACATAAGAACCAACTAAATCCTTCACTGCAGCATTCTCATACAATATTTGTCGCTCTACAGTTTGAACTGAGATTCCAAAAGGCAGGTGATCAAGTATCCATTGGTAACCTTCATTTTTGTCAATTTTTGCTAAAGTTTCAGCTAAGTCTTTGGAGTTCATAGATAAGACAAAAACACAAGTAGGTCTTATAAGCATTAACTTCGTTCAAAAACTAGTGAATAACTTCATCTATTCTTCAATAAGTTTAAAATAGTTCAAAGGTTTTTTAGAATGAATTGTATGGCTGAATTAAGAGAGAAAGAGGACAAACAGGTATTTACATTTAAGAATTTTACATTCAGGTTTGATATTGAGCATCTAGTTGTTATTATCCTCATCGCAAGCATCTTAGTTTCTGCAATTCTAATAAAAATAAACATTTCTGAGTGGATTTACAGTAATATTGGTATGACTTTTACTTATACTTTGGGTGAGCCAGTAAACGGTGCAGAGTTCTGGTATTTCGAGATATATGATGATGCAAATTATTATTATGAATCATACTTAGATGCTTTCCGAAATGGATGGAATCCCTATTTGCGTTATACAGATGAACTTGACTTTTATGTGTATGGACCTATATTCATCTATGGCCTATATTTTACATCATTACTAGTTCAATTGTTCAATCCAGGAATGCCAAACAATATCCTCATTGAAGAATCTGTTAAATGGACTGCTATCAATTTTGATGCTCTATCAGCAGTGATGGTTTATCTGATTATAATAAATTTCAGTTTCCTGAAAGATAAAAAAGTATACAAACATCTCATTGGAATTATTGGTGTTTTTGCATTCATTTTCATGCCGTTAAACTTACTTTATGTTGATACTTATTATCTAAATATCCCTCAAATGACTTTTTTCACACTTCTTGCATTCTTTCTTGTATTGAAGAAACGGTACAGATTAACAGCATATTCTCTTACTTTGGCTTGGTTAACAAAACAAATGCCTCTTTTCTTAGTTATACCAATTTTTTCAATGATATGGAAAAAATATGATCTGAGAATTGCTGTGAAAAAATTCCTTCGTCCGTTTTTGTTATCAACTTTGCTTTTATCAATTCCTTGGATACTTATCACTCCTCACTTTTACATAGGAAGAATTCTTGCAGCTGGAAGACCACTGTGGTATGCAACACTTGATCCTATAGCAAATGGACATGGAACTACTCT
>JAEOSZ010000162.1 GCA_016840095.1 Candidatus Heimdallarchaeota archaeon | reverse complement strand
GAATCTAGATAAATTCAGATGGTTATATGAAAGAGCTAGAAATCTGTTAGCTGCTAAATTAGAGAATCCTAGATTACATGAGATAGCTTTCAGATCTTTTAGACATTGGAGGGCTACTCAGCTTTACCATCATACTAAAGATATTCTCCATGTGAAGTGGTTCTTAGGGCATAAACGGTTAGAGAATACTTTAGTCTATACGCACTTAGTAGATTTTAGATCTGATGAATATATCTGTAGAGTTGCTAGATCATTAAAGGAAGCTAGTGAATTAATAGAAGCTGGATTTGAATATGTAACTGAAATAGATGGAGTAAGGCTCTTTCGTAAGAGGAAGTAAGTAAATTTATTCTAGCTGTAAAGGACTTTTTATGAAGTGTTGTATGGAATATTTTTTCACAAGTAATAAATAAATTTTGATTCTTTTATTATATAGAGGGGGGGATTGAAATTTGAAATTAAAAACAGTAACTATTGTAGTCTCTTTAGTCGAAGAATCTGTTAATGTTGCTACTGATAGTATTGAAGAGGAAATAATGAAGGAGCTTTCTCAACGATTATCTTTGATTCCTTGGGCTAAAGAGATAAAAAGAGTTACTGTTGAATAGGTGGGATTTTCTCAGTCTTGCTATGAAGTTGAGCTATAAACAGGTTGAATGTCATCTGCATCTTATGTATCTCTTTAATTGCAGCTAGTCCCTCAGATGCTAATTTGTAAGTTCGAGATCTAGAATGCTTCAATCCCTTTATAAACTGTTGACGTTCTAAAGCGTAGAGTGTTGAATACATTGTTCCTGCTGATATCAGAATTCCAAATTTCTTACGCATTTGATATATAATTTCATAACCATTTAAATTTTCATTCTCTTTTAAAATGACAATTATTGCAATATCTAGGAAGCTCTTAACTATCCGCTTCTTCATCTCCTTTAAAATCTTTTCCATTGGGGAAAACCTTTGCTTTGATTTTTTTAATTGATAAAAAGGACTTTGTACTTGTATCTTAAGGTATTTAACATTTTTCATAGAGCTATATCTCCAAGGTAAACTTTTTGGAGCTTTACCTAATCATTTGCATAATGTATTCTCGATTTTAATTAATTCTTCGGGTTCCGCTATAGTTTTTCCGTATTTCTATTATTCAGAAAAAGGAGAATGTTAATTGAACAGTATTAACTAAATCGTTACTGCTTCTCTATTGTAATAACCACAGTTATTACAGCTCTTCTTGCACCTTGCATTATACGGTTTATTGCTTTCTCCCAGGCATCGTTTACATCATGAAAAGTTGTATCAATTACTGTTCCATCAACTTCTAACTTAAACCTGCTTACTTCTTTAATTGGCAATATCCTATCCCCCTTTTAGAATTAATGTTATCTTATTTAATAGAATCAGTTATCAATTTTTTGGTTGTTTAAAGTTTTCTGCATTGCATATAATAATTGAGAGTTTTCAGAGGGTTATCTCAGATAAATTAGCTTGGAGGGTAGGGAAGATTATTCTTTTTTATTAATGTTCATTGAGTCTATTAATCTATATGCCCACCACAATACTGGCAATTCATGCTTTCCTTTTATTCCAAGCAATTTAGTTTTAAAACAATTCTCTTGATTCCAAGATATCTTACCTAAACACTTCCATTCAAAATCATGTTTGAGAACAAATTGCTTGCATTCATTCACATGTGGACATTCATGGTTTTTCATTATTCCATTCACTTCTAAATTTAATGATTATAATTAGTTCTTTTGGTTCTGCTATTATATTTTTTTTAATGAATTTAATTTATATAATAAGGTAAGTTAAATGATGAAGTGAGAGTATTTTATGGCTAATAAAGCTGAAGAAAAGAGAAGTGAACGCATTAGAACCTTAATTCAAGATTCAAATAAAATAATAAATGATTTCGACCAGAAAAAAGTGAAATTAGAACATGAAGTGATTAGTAAATTATTAAAAGATGTGTCAAATGAAATAGATCATGTTAAGCATTGGATAGGTAATATGAGTTATCTCTAGAAGAAGAGAGAGATATTCTTTCTGAACAAGAGACAAATAATTACTTAGACATGATTAAAGTAAGAAAAAGGATTTGAAAGATTTAGAAGAATGTCTTTCTGGTCTTCTCCGAATTCACTAACACATAGAATTCTTTTTGGTCTTTGAAATCTCCTGTTAATCATAGACTTTGTTATTTTCTAATTGGATTTCTCTAGCATTTGGGTGAAGTGTTTATCATAGAAGTAAAGAAAGTCAGTAATACCATCCATCAATTCGTTAAGATCAGGGAGATCTACTACCTTATGCCAATCTATAATATTTCTATCATTATAAAATTTTGGTCTTGCTCTTCCAATTATCATTCTCTTGTCCTGTTCTCTCAATGAATCAATGTAGTAGCCTTTCATATGTACAATCAGTTTGTCTCTTGCATACTGTAGTTTGTCATACCAATCAACATTAAATCTAAGATATTTGACTAATTCAACATCTAAGATTAAACTAGAGTGCTTCTCATCCACAAGCCAGCTTCTGAATCTTGTGAACCCATCATAAGGCTCCTTGCCTTTCCTCACAATTTTGTCTGTAAAAAACTCTTTTGTTAGAATTACAACTCTATCTAATAATATCTTGGCATGCATAAGGAAGTCTTCTGTATCAAGATGGACTAGACTGCTATTATGCATAAACTTTCTAGTAAGCTCTGAATCTTCTTGTTGGGTTATTATTTTCTTTCCTAAGCTTCGTCGTTCTTCTAAAGCCTCTAATCTCCTTTTATGTTCTATCTGTAACCTATCCCATATTAGAAGTAGGAAATGCCAATCTTTCATTATAGCTCCAAGGGATATTTGGAATTTTTCAGCTCTCATTGATGAAAAGGATTGATAAACTTTGTCACCTAGTTCTCTTATTGGAAATTGCCAATCTTTGTCTTTTAAAAATGTCATTCAGGGATCTACTTCTACTAAAGGATTAAAGTATATAGAAATGTTTAGCAATGTTGTTATTTTCTTAATAGGTAGACTTTCTTCTTTAACTTGTCAGATCTAACCTCTACTTCTCCTTTAGGATCTAATCCATTTATAGAATGTAAAGCTCTACCCAATGGTCGTGCTAATGCTGTAATGTTGTTATATCCTTCAATTTTCATAACCTATTATGTTTAGCGATCTTCTATAAGGCTCTGAAAATAAGCCCAATCTAAGCTTCTTACATCAAAATAAACCCGAAAAAATACCATTATGCGAATGCAGATAAAAATAGACCCCCCTTCATTTCGATTTTCCCAGAAAAACTTGATTAGAACGCCACTACACTTCGTAATTGGTTCTGCGGATTAGTTTATCTTCGATCGTTTACTATTAAATGCTATTTTCAATAATTTTTCGTTCTGTTTCATTTATCTCATAAATTTCATAAATTAATTCGTTAATTTGACTATCAATCTTCTTTATTTTCTTTTCAATTCCTGCTCTTTCATCTGTTAGTTTATCACCAATCTTGAGCAACTTTTCATTAAGTTGAAGCATTTTCTCTACATGTTGAGTTATCTCAATTTCTTGCTCTTTTGTCGGTTTTTTGATTGGAACCTGTGAAACATAAACTGGCTTTTGTTCAATAAAGCCTCCCTGCCTTTCTGCGCATATAGATTTCAAGAAATAAGACATTAGTTTAGAGTTTAGGATACCCAAAACATATTTAGAGTCAGTGGGCAGAATACATGCTGGAGCATTAACATAAAATTCACTCTTTTCATCCAATGAAAAAGAAGATCTCGTAGCAAGGTTCCCCCATACAATCTTCGGTCCCTCAAATAAGTCATAATAAGAGCACGATCTAAGTTCATACCAATAGTTCCCTTTGTCCCATCTCTTTTCGAGAGCTTCTTTGAAATTACACAGGTGTCTGTATATAGCTCGATATCTCTCTATCTCTACACCAATTTTCGTAAGAATGATATAATTCTTCTTTGATTTCACTACATATCGTTTACATTCTGCTCCAGTTAAGAATGGTTTAATTAGCTCATCACTCTTTGAATCCTCACGTACCAATTCTTTCCTCTTTTTCACATCTATTATGAATGCTCTGTTTAGACCAGTCAGGATTCCACGGTATATTTTAGTACCAACATATTCTACAAGTGGTAACCCGCTAGCTCCTAGTTTCTTAAGTAATTCATTTGCTTCTGTCTTTTGGATGTTCCACTCCTTTTCACTCAGCTCGCTTTGGTCAATAAAAAAAGAGTTATTTCTTATATATTCCCCAAGCGAACCAAATCCCAATGTTTCTATCTTACAAATTCTAATTTTCGGATTCGGCTTCCTGATTTTTCTAATCATCATAATACATGGATAGATTGTCGCATCAGCAAACACCCTTAGGTCTCCAAAATCAATGAACTCCTCAATCCAGAATCCAGTTAAGAATTTCCTAAGATTTTTCCCATAACCCGCCCGAAGCCATTTGTTGGAAACAATCATGCCAAAATAACCATCTTCTTTCAGCAATTTCAATTCTTTCTCAAAGAAATATACAAATAAATCTGCCATCCCTTGATAGGTTTCGTAGTTTGCCCCAAGGTAAGGCTTTATTTCACTTAGTCCCTCTTGCCTAACATAAGGTGGATTCCCAATTACAACATTAAACCCACCCTCTTCAATGATTTCTTTGAACTGCTCCTCCCATTTGAGAGCTTTATCACCTTCTACCTTCTCATCACCTATCAGAGAATTTCCACACCTTATGTTTTGTTCCAACAATGGTAAGCGGTGCCCTTTCTCTGCAATTTTCAGCAGAAGATTAAGTTGTGTGATTTCTACCGCTTGCTTGTCTAGGTCAACACCGAAGATGTTGTTTTGAAGAATCTTTACCTTTTTTGTGAATGTTGTGCCTGTTCTCAAATCCAATTGAGTCTGGCTATACTCTTTGTCATTTTTTCTATAATACTCATTCAATACATCAAAAGCTTTAATCAAGAAACTTCCAGAACCACATGCAGGATCTAATACTCTTATTTTATCAACATCTATCTTTCTATGTTTAAGTAACTCTCCAAGAGTATTTCTTACAATATAATCAACTATGTATGTGGGAGTATAGTAAATTCCATGCTTTTTTCTGTGGACAAGACTCTCAGTAAGTTTTGCCCTTTTTTCAGTCTTTTTCAGAATGTGGCTTAAGTACTGCTCGTAGATGTTACCTAGAACATCAGCGTCAATTGCTGAAAAATCATACGAAATCGAGAAGAATTTCTCTGTTGTATAATACAAACCTATTGCTATTTCATTTAAGACTGCATCTTCGATTTCTAGATGGTCGCATAGATGGTCAGTAAATATCTTACTGTTGTATTCTTCATCGAAATAATTAAAAACTTGTCTCAAACTCTTTACAAGTTGTCCTTTACCTTTGCTTCTCCACTCCCTCACGTTTGAAATCAAGGT
Organism: Candidatus Heimdallarchaeota archaeon; assembly: GCA_016840095.1. Lineage (GTDB taxonomy): Archaea > Asgardarchaeota > Heimdallarchaeia > Heimdallarchaeales > Heimdallarchaeaceae > UBA460. Next base: position 2,697 of record JAEOSZ010000162.1, on the reverse strand, counting down.
TTTTGCTTCGAGTTCTCTGTCTTCGCAATTTCTGATAAAAATCAGACGATCTAAGATTCTTTGGACTGATTCATCTAGCTCTTCTTCTGTCAGATTTTTGCTTTGATTGAGCTTTGTTATGCTCTTGGAAAGCATTACTCTAAATCTTGTAAAATCAGCTAGAAGCTACTTATCTATACTGGTCTTTTTGGTTTTCTTACCCCATTTTTCTGCTTCTTTATCCAACAGATCTTTCTCAAAACTTTCTTTCGACAGAAGCCATAATTCATCGAATTTCTCAAGAAACTCATCAGAACGAATAGTTATGAAATGACTCTGTAAGTAATTTGCTGCTTTCCATTCAGCATTAAGTATTTTCACAGCTTCAAAATCCGTAAGAACAGCCCAAGTGCAACCTTTATGCCAAGCATAACTGATAGCTTGTTCAAAGAATTTTTCATTGTCTAAATTCACCTTTAATGACTTTGCTTCTAAGAAGAACTTTGGAATTCCATCAATCCTAAAACCATAATCAACACGCCCTTTGGATACTTTCTCTTCAGCTGTGACTTCTGCTGAATCCTCGACCTTCCAACCTAAGGCACGAAAAAGTGGAAGTATGAAATCCTTCTTTGTCATTTCTTCATTATATTTATTAGCTCTATTCTCCTCTACAACTTGTTTGTATTTTTCAACAAGTTTTTCGATTTCTTCTTGAGCAATTTCTTTATTCATTACAGTCAAATACTCTTTATGAACAACTAAAAAAACTTTGGTGAACGCGCCAGTTATTTAGCACATTAATAGACTCGGTCACGCCAAATAGTATTCCATGAAGTATTCGAGGGGAGTTCATTATGATGTACCTCTGCCAATCCTTGTAGAATTGGAATGTTATTACTCCATGATATCCACTTTCGCAAGCATATTCTAAAGCTATTGTTACTCCTCTAGTGTTATTTTCTTCATTTGTGATTGTAATGCCAGTGCTGCTTATACTTGTCTTCTCATTTTTACAGTATACACTTATTGAAACTGGATGAAAGTATTCAAAATTACATTGTGGACATTTTAACACCGTTCTAGGTTGAGAAATATCCTTAGTTTCCTTAGCAACGAAATCAACCAAGTACTCTTTCAAAATTCTTTCACCTCCTGATTATGTATCGTATTTTTTCATAACATCAAGTCGAAGTTTTTTGCTGCTTTGCCACTTGCAGATTTGTAAGAATGGAAACTTTTCGTAGTTTTTCTTTGGATACTCAATACGTGAAGTGAACATAACATCATCAATTAAATATGATTAACTTGTTTCTGATTTTCGCTGCTGGAAAAGTCTAAAACTGTCATAGCTTTCTCTAATTCTTTTATTGTCTGCTTGTAGTAGTGTGCATATTTTTTTCTGAGTTAGCTTAACAATCTTACTTTTCCAGAATCCTTGGACCCATCTTGCGGGGTAGATATTCTCCATTACTCGTTCTGACATAATAATTGCATAGTGCGCAGCATCCTTTAGATTTGTCAGTACCACTCAAAAACTCTCAGAATACTCTAGAACGCTCTCGCGCGTGCAGTGAATATGCAGGAGATATCATACTAGGTTTTTATTCGATTCCTACCTGCCTGTTTCTTATTCAGGTTCGTGTGATGAAAGCGTTTTTGAATAGACCTTTCAATTTTGAAAAAATGGGAGCTAAAAACAAGCAATCAGAATTATCAAATTTCTCAAAGTCAGTTGCACTCAAATTTGTAGAAGTCATAAATGCTGGGGATTCTGAGGAACTCATTAAACTTCAGACCAGAGATTTCACGTTAATCGATATGGCTGGGAATGAGTATCTTGGACGAGATGGTTGGCAAAGCTATTTCTCGATCTACCCAAAATACAAGATTCATGTACAACATGTCCTAATTAGTGGTAATGGCGTAGCGATCGTTGGTAAGACAACGGACTCACATGTTCCACCTGAAGTTGAAGAACGTGAAACCGTCCTTTGGACTGCTGAAATCCGAGATAATCTTGTTGCTGAATGGCGGATATACAGTGATATCGAGGAAGCCAAGAAAAAAGCACAGGCAACACAATAAATCCGCTAGATAGAATAACATAATGCGGTATAGAAGTTTATGTAAAAAATTCTATAAAATAGTTCCAGCTGTCCTTAAGTAAAGCATATGTAACAATTCATATTATCAGTGTGAACGACATTGAAACTAACCTATGCTTTAGGGGCTGCTTCATTACTAATTTTAATAATGATACCATACATTGCATATGCTTCCTTAGATGTCAACGTAAGCATTGATTATCCTCAGATATTGCCAATACAAAGCCAGATAATAACTGCGACATCCAATGAAAGAGGAAAAGGCATCTTGCTTGTAGTTCAACCAGCTGAAGGAATGCCCTGGGTAGACTTCTTAGAAGCACATCCGAAACTCAAGATTTTCTGGAATATGTTACCTGAAGACATAAGTACAGAAGTCAGCGGTAAAATTGGTGGAAGAATAGCGTCTTTCAATATAGTCAGCTTTGGCTTAGGTGGAGGAAGTGAAGCGGTAACCTTTCCAGATGATTTCACTGGCATCAACGGAGCTCCAAGCACAGAACTTTCTGGAGAGTACAAAGTGATCTTTGCATATTTATCATACGAAAGAGATGAGAGCGATGCGCGTTGCTGTTGCATCTTCGAAATTGGCTTTGACTGTATTGGATGG
>JAEOSZ010000136.1 GCA_016840095.1 Candidatus Heimdallarchaeota archaeon | reverse complement strand
TTAGAATCTTCACCAAGTTTGACCTTATTGGCAATAATGTGATCTACACGTCCACCATCTTCTACTACGACTGTGTCAGCTTTTACAACTCCTCTTACTCTGGAATCTTCTCCAACATAGACGTACTTGGCTGAAGTTTCCTCAGCTATTAAACCTCCTTCAACTTTAATCTCGTTGGCTTCAAGAATAGCTGCAGTTAGTGATCCATTAACTTCTAAATCACCTTCTAATTTTAGATCCCCATCAGCTTTGGTTGAACCATTAACTGTGAGCTCAGTTCCAACTGCATTTCCATTAATCTTGAATGCGCCATTAACCTCGATTTTATGGAATTTGAAATTATCTCCAACTGTAGTGGCACCATTTATTGTAAGATCTTGAATAACAGATTCATCTCCAAAACCACAAGCACCATTACAGCTTACTTTAGGGGATACAACACTTCCTACACTCTTAAATGAACCACTCACATTTAGCTCCTTTTCTACTTTGGTATTTTCTATTCTAGCAGAACCACCAATTTCAGCAGTAGTAGAAATTAATTCATGGCATTTCAGAGAACCACTTACATCAACTTCAGGAACTTCCAATATGCCTTCAATTTTAGCTGAACCAGACAGTTGGAAGTCAGAGCTTGCGGTTACATTAGCTTGAGCTTTTAAAGATCCATTAACTTCAAGTTCTTCAGTAACTAAATCCATACCATGCTTAGCTGATCCATTTATCTCATATTCATTGATTTTTGCTAAACCATGAACTACACAGGATCCGTTTATCTCTACATCATCACTTGTAAGATCTTTATCTACTTCTAAAGCTCCTTCAATCTCAGCTGTTTCACATTCTAATGAACCAACAACAATAAGTTTAGAGCCATTTCTTGAACCTCGACTATGCACTTTCACTTCTTGACTTTTAACATCACCATCAATCTCAAGATAACCATTAGAATGCCTAATTTCAGTAGCTCTAACTGAACCATGGATTAGTATATCTCCTCTACTGATCAATCTTCCTTTAATTGTTAGTTCTTCTACGCTTTTTGGAACATTTATTGTTGCTCCATCCATTATTTCTAAATCACCATCTATGTGGGTTAAATCTATTTCTTCGTCTTCTTTGACTACTGTTTTTCCCATTTATAATCACCTGACTACTTGTTTCTAACAAAATACTATCTTCTATATTTAAAAAGAAACAACACAAGTTGTGACCAAAAGGTGTACCTATCAGAATAGTAATTTGTATAAAGATTACTTGAAGAATAGGTGATTTTAGTCTGTTTGCGAAGCTAGAGAATCAGCTGTAGATTTAACAATCTTCTCTTCCCAGAGCCTTCTCATTTCTGCACTTGTTTCCAAGAGATCATCCAATTTGCCTTGAGAATCTATTTTACCATCTTTAAGAACAATAACGTTATCAGCTCTTCTAAGTGCAATTGGACGATGAGAAACAGCTAAGCAAGTTGATACTCCACCCCTATCAAAAACTCTTTTCCATAGTTTCTGTTCGGTTTCAACATCAAGAGCACTTGAGAGATCATCAAAAATATAAATCTCTGAATCTCTAGCAAACATTCTTGCAGCAGCTAATCGTTGTCTTTGACCACCTGAAAGCTTTACTCCTTTTGGACCAATTACTGTATCTAACCCTTTTTCAAGCTCTTGTATTTCCTTTTCAATTACAGCTAATTTCAAAGAATCTTCTATATCTACCGATTCTTCAGGTAATCCCATGAGAATGTTTTCTTTTACTGTTTCACTAAAGAGTCGTGGAACTTGTGAGGTATATGCAGTTATTGGAGGTACAAAGAAGTCATCTGGTTTTTCTACTTCTTTTTCATTCCATAATAAAACACCTTCATCCTTTGGCAACAAACCAATTAAGGTTCGAAGAAGAGTTGTCTTGCCTGAACCAATTCTACCAGTTATTACTGTAAATGAACCCTTAGCAATTGAAAAACTGATGTCCTTGATACCTTTGTCAGAATCTGGATACATATAGGATAGATTCTTTATTTCAAAATTCAACAATTTGTCTTCCTTTGCGATGTTCAAAGCTGATATTTCTGGATATGGTTCTTTAATAAAGATTGGACCATGTCTAACTAAATCAAATTCTGTTACTCCTGGATCTTCACTTTTTATTAGCTTGAACATCCTTTCAAGTGAAACTTTGGTACGGATGTATCTGGGTACCAAATCTCCTATTTGCCAGACGAATTCACCTAGTTCTCCCAGTAATGCTATGAAAAATGCTAGATCACCAATTGAAAACAAATCGCCTTGCATATTGTTTACAACGAGTACTAGAATGATTCCTATTGCTAAGTAAACTGAAACATAATAAATTGAATGTAATAATCGATGGAAGAATTCATCTTTAACTTCAGCTATTCGTCTCTTTCGATTAATTTCTCCGAAGTATGCTAATACATTATCTTCAGCTGTAGCTACCTTAATTGATTGGACTGATCTAAAGACCTCCCCTATTGTTCTGGTTACTGCACCTGCTGCTTTTCTACGGGCTTTTCTTAACTTAGTAAATATTGGTCTTGTGAAGAAAACCAATATCATCATAAATAGAAAGGGTATTCCAACAAATACTGTTACTTTCCAGTTGATGTCTCCCATGAGATAGAATGAAATTCCTGTAAAGATTCCCAAACTAAAGAAGGAAGTAAGATGATAAGTAAACCACATGACTTCCTCTATATCTCCTCTAAATCTGGAAACTGCTTCTCCTGGTGAGTCTGGGAGTGCAACAGCTCCTGGTTTCTTAAAAATTCCAAGTAACATATTCTTTCTTATTAATACTCTACTAAGAATTACAAAGACCCACATAGTAAAAACAAAAACGAAATCTCCAACAAGTCTCATACTAAGAGTCATAGGAAGCACTAAGAGAACCAAGATCCATATATTGATGTCAAAGTTCCAACCAGGAATACCTTCAAGTTTGTTGAAAATTTCTCGAATAATTATTGCTGCGGCTAAGGGTTGAAGGAAGAACACTATATCAGAAAGAAATCCAGCAGTAACCAATCCTGGTTTATAGCGTATAGCTTTCCAAGCCACTCCTAATACTTTCATTTTAACAACTCCTCAATCTCTCCTGTTTGTAACAAAAGATGGAATTTAGATTTGGTGTCTTTTGCTAGAATCTCTCTTTTTCCATATTCGATGATTTTTCCCTTATCAATAATTAAGATATCATCAACTTTTTCAAGAGTTGCTAACCGATGAGCGATTACTATACCAGTTCTATTAATTAGTAGTTTTTCAATTGCTTGGTCAAGTAAATGTTCTGTAGCGGGATCTAATCTTGAAGATGCTTCATCTAAGACTACTAAATTTGGGCTCTTAATGAAAACCCTCGCTAGAGCTAGCAATTGAGCTTCACCAGCTGATATTCCCTGTTCACTTGAAGAGATGATTGTGTCTAAACCTTCTGGAAGCTTCTCTAACCAATTTCCCAGACCTATGTCTAGAAGTATTGATTCAATTCGAATATCAGGTATTCGGTTATCAAACAGAGTTACATTTTCTCTAATTGATGCTTGGAACAACTCAACATTCTGTGTTACATATGAGACTTTATCTCTTAAATCTGGAAGAGATATGTCAGCAATCTTAGTATCATTTAATCTTATATCACCGTCATTTTGCTTAGCATCATATAGTCTAAAGATAAGTCTCGAAATTGTAGTTTTTCCTGAACCAGTATGACCAACTATACCTAAAGTCTGACCTGGCTCAAGTTTAAAGGAGATATTGTTAAGCACGTAATCATTTTCATTATAAGCGAAGCTAAGATTATCAAATTCAATAGCTAAGGGTCCACCTGATAATTTTTCTTTTCCTATGTCCTGGATTTTTGTTTCCATTCCAAATAACTTGTTAATTCTATCAATTGATGCTCCTGCTCTTTGAAGGTCTTGCATCTGTCTAGTTATAACAAATATAGGTCTAAGCAAAATTCCAGCAAAAACTTGAATTAAAAACACTGTTCCTAGAGAAATTGTGCCATTATTAACTAAAGGAATGCTAGGTGCAAAGATTAGAGTATTGATAAGAGCTATAACTCCCCAGATAGCCATTACGAAGACTTGACCTCGGTACAAAGCTTTTCGAAAGGCTTTGAAATCCTTTCTTGAAGCATCATAGAACTTACGCATTGCATTTTTTATACCAGCATTAGCACGAATATCTTCTATTGCACTTAAGCTTTCTTCGATAGTACCATACATATCAGCACTTGTTTGTCTTTGTTCTTCCCACGCTTTTACTGAAAAATTCCTAAGCACATACATTACGATTATTGCTAAAAGAGTGAAAGCTGTAAAGGAAATACCAATTATCCAATGTTTAGTAAATAATACAGCCAGAGATCCAACAATTACTAAGAATGATGTAACCAATTGCACTGCGAATTGTGATAAAAAGGTTGCTAGGGTATTCACATCACCGTCAATTCTTTCTATCATCTCTCCTGGTTTATGCTCATTATGAAATGTCATATCCAGATTAACACAATGTTTAGTTAGATCGAATCTTAACATATTTGTTGCTGACCATGATAGATTTTGACTCATATATACTGAGCCTAAAGTAGCAACTTGTTGAATTATCATCAAAACTATGTAAGCAACTGCTAGAAGGATGAGAACTCTAGTAACTGTGTTAATGCTTACTAAAGGAATTTGTATTCCTTCCCAAAATACATTCATATCCTGTATTGCAGTACCTCTAGTTGCAAGATTAATGAATCCCTCAATAACTAAAGGAGAGAAAATTAATAGAGCAGTTCCACTACCCAATAGAAGGGCTAAAAACAACACTCTTCTCTTGAAGGGTGCAAGGTACTTCTTTT